>JAYTYG010000074.1:0-4082 GCA_043742585.1 Spartobacteria bacterium | reverse complement strand
GGTGTGGCTGGCGAGCGGCATCCCGTATCGCGACGAGCCGGAATTTGAGAGCGGGCAGATCGTGGTGGACAAGGCGCGCTGCTGGAAGGCGCTGAATGTCGCCATGCACCTGAACGAGCACAGCGACTGGTGGTATCGCGTCGTCCACGGAGACAAGGACACCTTTCACCTCGCGTGGCGCAAGCTCGGCCAGACCTATGCGATGACGGAGTGGGACGTGCAGCCGCTGGAGGCCACGATGCTCCAGCATGATTTTGCCGGGAAGGTGCTCTTCCAGCACCGGAACTTCGCCAAATGGACGCTGGGGGACAACCGGCGCATCCCCGGCTTCCGGCTGGAAGCCCAGTGCCTGAAATTCATCGCCGCTCTGCGCAAACGCTGGACGCCCGGCCTGCCGCCCTGGGTGCGCCAATGGGAGCCGGCGAAAGCCCCGAAACCCCTGCGCACCCTCGCCGCCCGCCTCTGCCGCGCCCCGCTGGAATACGAGCGCCTCGGCCTCGGCACTCGGACGCTGGAGTTCCGGCCCGACGGCACCATCGGCACCGGTGCCGCCGGCTGCGAGCGATGGTGGAACTTGCGGCTCGTGCGTAGCCGGGGCTTTCCAGCCCCGGTGCTCAAGGGAATGCTTGGCAGACAGCCGGGGCTCGGGGATGCCGGGACTGGAAAGTCCCGGCTACCGACGCACCGTGCCCGACCCGCTGTGCAGCTCGAAGTCTTCGGCGAAAAGAGCCTGACCTTCCGCGCCCGCCCGGTCCGCGGCGGCGGCTGGGACTGGGCCTGGGTGGCCTACGAGCGTTGCAATGTCCGCCTGCGCCCGATCCCTGTGCGGGAAAAGGCCGCAAAAAACGACAAAACCGGAAGGGGCCGCAACAGCGTGGGCGACGGCCCTCCGTCCAACAAGATCACATGGACGGCGACGTAACCGAACCGTGGAAGCCGGAAGGCATCGCGCTGGTCTTCGTCACCTGCCCGCGTGAGCCGGCCTACCTGCCTGCGACGCTGGCCAGCGTCCTGCTCGGCGATCCGCTGACGGTGCGGCTGTCGGAAATCGCGGTGGCGGTGGATGCACCCGATCTCGGGTGCATCCACCCCCTCGCCGGGAACCGGCGGGTGCGATGGGTGGCGCGCACGGAGGAGGAAAATGCGCGGGCCAATTCCTATCACCTCCACCGGCGGGCGTGCCACAACTACTGGCGGGCGCTGGGACTGGCTTCGCCGGGAGCCCGCGCGGTGCTCGTGTGCGAGGATGACGTGATTTTCCGCGACGGCTGGCTCGGGATGCTGCTGGAATGCCTGAATGAGATGCAGTCCACCGGGCTGCGCGATTTCCTGCTGACGGCCTATTCCGCCCGCGATCATGAGGCGTCCGGTTTGCGACGGGGGCGCTGCTATAGCAGCTACGTGGCAAATGGCTTTTATGGCACACAAGCGATGCTGTTTCAGAGCGGGCAGATCCAGTCCGTCAGTGAGCTAATCTGGGAGCATGGGGTAGTTGTCGCTGAAGCACCTTACGACTTGCTGATTAAGAGGCAGGCCATCGAGCGCCAGCATCTTTACACCACCCGGCATTCATTGGTGCAGCATGTCGGGAGCAAAAGCACGGGGTTGAGCGAGGGGTGTCATCGCTCGCCGAGTTTCGAGCGGGAGTGGGCGCAGCCAACAGTTTGTCATTCCGAAACAAAACCGGAATTCGGCGTGGTGATGACGGTGGTCGAGCGTCCCGATCAGGTGGAATGGGCCGTCCAGCGCCTTCGTGCAAATCATACGGACGCCCCTTTCACATTGATTTCCGACGGCCGGCATGAAGAGCGATATGCGCGAATCGCAGAAGTGTACGGCGGGAAATATGTGAAGGGGAAAAAGCTCAAGACGCCTGAGCACGGTGCCGAATGGTGGCAGCGGACCTTGGAAGCAGGGCTGGCCTTCGGAACACCCTATTTCCTGAAGATGGATCCCGACGCTAGCTTCAACCGCCCCATCGCTCAGTGGCCGGATTTTGACTGTTTTGGAACGGTCACCTGTCGTGGGAGTGACCGTGAGCACATTCAGGGTGGAGTGCAGGGGTTTCGCCGTGCGGCCGCCGAAAAGATAATAGGATCGGGGATTTGTCTGCGGCCGGAATTCCGTGAGGTTGAATATTGGGCATGGGATAAGGCGGCGATTCCGGGTTGGAAGAAGGCGCGGTATCTGTCCACGGATATGACCTTGCGTCGTATCCTGATCGAGTCGGGAATCCAATGGGGCGACTGGCGGGAAGTGAAATCGTGGTTTGATAGCAAGCCTCCTGATTACGCCAAATATGCAGTCAGCCATGCCCACAAGTGGGCAGAACTGAAAAATCGCCAAACATGAGTATTTCTCGACTCCCTCTGTGGGGTGATTTGCCAGAATATCTATGGTGCGGAAATAAAACCAAAGCTGTTATTGTATCATGCCTCATCTAAATGACGGTTACTTCGGTGAAGTGCTCCGCTGCTTTACAGCGCAGAGAATCGGTTTGGTCCGCAACCCTTATGGAAATGCCGGCGACCAAATGATCGAAAGAGCAACCCTTGAGCTTTTTCGTCGGCATGCGCTCTCCGTCCGCACGATCACAAAAAAGGAATTAGAAAATGGGGCGTTTGACACTAAGATTGATGTTTTAGCTGGATACGGGGGAGGGAGCATTGGTGAATTCTACAAAGGCGGGCCGGCGGTTCGGAAAATGATGGCCCGTGTGTCAGTAGCAAGAAAGATACTTCTACCGCAATCAGCCTTCGATCCGAACGAGGACTTGAGCGCCTTCGACATTGTTTTCGCTCGCGAGAATACCAGTTGGCAGATACTTTCCGGTAAACACCGTGATGTACGCTTGGCCCCTGATATGGCACTTTCTCTACGACTGCCCGTCCCTGAAGCCGCCCTCGCCAATACCTATGGGATATTTATGCGTCGAGACAGGGAAAGCACTTCCAATCTGGAAGGAAGAGATCCCGCGATCTCCATCACAACGGCAACTGACTATATTACAGCGGCAGCACGATTCGAAATCGTTCGAACAAACCGCCTTCATTTTGCCATAGCGGCCGCATTGCAGGAACGAAACGTATTTCTTCGGCCAGGCTCTTACCATAAGAACCGTTCCATGTTTGAGACTTGGTTGCGTTTGTTTCCAAATATCACATGGGAGGAACTATGATCACTGTTGTCCTCACCAACTATCGGAGGCCGACCAATTTGCCGATAATCATTACAGGCCTGCTGAAGCAGAGCATCAAACCAGCAATTTTTGTCTGGGACAATTCGCCTGAGCAAACTTTTCAAGACAACCGGGCTGACTGGGTAATCCGATCATCCCGCAATGTGGTATGTTCGGCACGATGCTGGATGGCCCTGCATGTCGAAAGCCCGTTTGTAGTGATTCTGGACGACGATCTCGCATTAGATGACCCGCGGATTTTGGAGGATACTATTGCTGCATGCAGCAAGCACTCCAAAGCCGTTGGTGTGGCTGGGGTAAGCCTTTTGCCCGATCGCAAATATCGCGATTGCATACATATTGAAAATCCCGCAAAAGATACATTTGTCGATATCGTCAAAGGCCGCTTTTTTGCAACGGCTTCCGAACGGCTCCGCGGCATGCCACACATCGGCATAGGCTATGAAGATGATATATTTGTTTCCGCATATCTGAATGGTGGTGTAGTTTGTGCGCGATTGCTCGGGCGATTCCGTCAATTCTCGAATGGGCCTGAATCGCTCGTGAAACGACGAGACCACTGGTTAAGGCGAGAGGATGCACGGCGCATCGCTTTCACGAAGTGATCGAATACGTGGGGCGAGAGCCACATCATGCGGGAATATGCGGGGCGCGACGATGTGCTTGAGGTGCCGCCGAAGCTCGCGGCGCTGCTGACGGGGCGAGTGCTACCACTTTATGGGGACTTCCAATAACCCCGTTTTTTCGGACTTCCATATAGATGGGTTGATTGGGTGAAAGAGTCTAGCTCGTCCTGGGGTGCGCCTGAGTTAGTAAGTGGGCGGCGCTGCGGATGCTTGGGGCAGGGAGGGTGTTAGTTTGACGCTCAGGCCAGTGCCGGAGT
>JAYTYG010000073.1:0-3454 GCA_043742585.1 Spartobacteria bacterium | reverse complement strand
GTTCCTCTCCGGCTGAGGGAAGTCCCCGCACTCGCAAAAAGCATCCGAAAATCCGCCGACTTTGTCTGCGGATCGTTACCCCATCGCCGTTTTTAGGTTCATAATTTCTCTCGGCTGTCGCTAAGAGCAAAGGATCGGAGATGCGCCCGGGGACGGCGCCCTGGCTATTGCGCGCTTGGCTCGGTGGTCTTGCCGCCGTAGTGCGCCAGCGCTTCCCCTACCAAAAAGAGCGAGCCGCTGATCAGGATCTGCTCCGGGTGCGCTTCCGCTTTTCCCAGCGCTTCGGCAAAATCCCCGGCAGACTCGCATTCCAGGCCGGGCGCGAACTGGCAGAAAGCAGCGGCAACGTCGGCGGTGGCGCAAGTGCGCTCGTTACGGACCGGCAGGGCGATGACCCGGACGGCGATGTCACACAACGCCTGACAAACGCCCGCCACATCTTTGTCCTTCAATATCCCAACGATCAGCGTCGCCTTTTTTTCCGGCCCGTGCACCTCGCGCCACGTCTCCACCAAACGCCTGGCCGCTGCGGGATTGTGCGCGCCATCAGCCGTCACACGGTCGCTCAGGGCTTGGAAACGGCCCGGCCACTCGGTGTTTTTTAAGCCGGAAGCGATCGCCTCGGGCGATGCCGGGATGCCAGCGGCGGCCAGCGCGTCGAGGGCGAGCGCGGCGTTCCAGCGCTGGTGGCTGCCGGCCAAACTGAGCGGGAAGCGCTCCATTGGCGCGTGGACAACTGTAAACGGAGCGTTACGTTCCAGCGCCACTTCGCGCAGGACCGCGAGCGCCTCCTCGGGCTGCGGCAGGGAGACTGCGGGGATGCCGGGCTTGATGATGCCGGCCTTCTCGCGGGCGATGGCACCGAGCGTGTCGCCCAGCCATTGCTGATGGTCCAAGTCGATCGCGCTCAAAACGCTCACCACCGGGGTGACCACATTGGTCGCGTCGAGCCGGCCTCCCAGCCCGGTCTCTAATATCACGATCTCCGCCCCGCACTTTTGAAAGTGTTCAAGCGCCAGCGCCGTGGCGATTTCAAAAAATGTCGGCGCCGTTTCCCAGTCGCCCGATGCCGCGCGGATCCGGCTCAACCCGGCGGCGAGTTCTGCCTCGGCGATCATCTCGCCGTTGATCCGGATGCGTTCCCGGAAACTGACCAGATGAGGGGAGATGAAGAGGCCGGTTTTAAATCCTGCGGCCCGGCAAATGGCATCGAGCATGGCGCAAACGGAGCCCTTCCCATTGGTGCCGGCGACGTGGAGGAATTTGATCTGAGGGGCCGCCTCGGGCCGCACGCCCAGAGCCTCCAGGAGCTGCCGGATTTGGCTTAACCCCAGCTTAATCCCATGCAACTGATTCCCGTAAAGCCACGCGATGGCTTCCTGAAAGTTCACTGCTTTGGGGCCAGGTAATCAATGAGATGCGAGAGCGTCTCGCGCATTTTTTTACGATGCACGATGATGTCCACCAAACCGTGCTCTTCGAGAAATTCCGAGGTCTGAAAGCCCGGCGGCAAATCCTGATGCGTGGTCTCGCGAATCACGCGCGGCCCGGCAAAGCCGATCATGGCCCTGGGCTCGGCGAGGATGACGTCGCCCACCATGGCGAAGCTGGCGCTGACGCCGCCCGTGGTGGGATGTGTGAGCACGGAGATATACGGGAGCTTGGCTTTGGCGTGGAGCGCTAGCGCCCCGCAAGTCTTGGCCATTTGCATGAGGCTGAGCACTCCCTCATACATGCGCGCACCGCCCGACGCGGAGACGATGATTACCGGGAGGCGGTCGGCGGTGCCGCGCTCGATGATTCGCGCGAGCTTCTCGCCGACGACGGACCCCATGGTGGCAGCGATGAAGTTAAAATCCATGACCGCAATGGCCACGGGGCTGCCCTCGATTCTGCCCAGGCCGGTGATGACGGCGTCTTTGAGGCCGGTTTTTTTCTGATAACTCTTGAGCCGGTCGGTGTAGCTCGCCATGCCGGTGAACTTGAGCGTATCGACTGACACCATCTCCGAGTCGAGCTCCACAAAGCTCTCGTCATCGAGCAACTGCCCCATCCGATCCCGGGCGCCGACGGTGAGATGATGATCGCATTTCGGACAGACCCTGAGGTTCTGGACGAGTTCGAGGTTGTGGATGACTTCGCCGCAGCTCGGGCATTTCTGCCAAAGCCCCTCGGGCACATCGCGTTTCTTTTCAGAGGTAAAAGTCGGTTTGGAAAAAATGCCCATACAAGCGTTCGGAAGAGCTTAGCCGCGAGCCACTGTTACCACGCGGATCGATTCCGCGCCGGCCTGGCTGAGGACGCGCGCGCATTCTTCCACGGTTGAACCCGTGGTAAATACGTCGTCCACTATAATAAGATGGCGGCTTTGCACGGGGGAATTGTGGCGTAGCTCAAACGCTCCGTGCAAGTTTTCCATTCGTTCCCGCCGATTGAGCCGCGTTTGGGTGGACGTGTAGCGATTGCGTCGCAACGCCTCCAGCACAGGGGTTCCGGTGCGTTTACCCAGGATTCGGGCCAAAACTTCCGCCTGATTAAACTCGCGCTCCCGCCGGCGCGCGGAGTGGAGCGGCACCGGGATGAGGTAGTCGACGGGCCTGTGCTGGATGCGTTCATCGAGCCAGGCGGCCGCCAGCCAGTCGCCGAGCTGATGGCGCAGATAGAACTGCCTTTCGTATTTGAACCGGTGAATGAACTCGCGCACCACCCCTTCGCTCCGAAACCGCGACACTGCGGCCTCGAACGTAAATTCGCGGTGGGCGCAGTTCGCACAGGTAAACGCGCCGGTGATCGCCCCGTCGAAAGATTCCGAGCAGCGTTGGCAAAATGGCGCCCGGATCTCCCTGACCCCGCTTGCGCATTGTTCACAAAGATGACACCCGGCCGCAGTATCAGCCGAGCACGCCGCGCAATGGGGCGGGTAAAAAAGGGAGAGTGCAGCCTCCGCGGATTGGCGCCAGGCGCGTTGGCAGAAGTTCATCCATGACGATAGGCGCGCCGGGCTGCCCCGCGACCGGAGCGGTCGCCCGGGGAACTGCTGAGCCCAGGTCAGATACCACCGGCAAAGCCGGGGGCTTGAAATTGTGAGCCGCTCAAAGCGGCGGTTCTATTCAGCGTTTTTACCGGTCAGGCTAGCCCGACTTTTTCAAAAAAGTGGAATTTCATGGCCATTTTCCACTTTTTTGGCGACGCGGTTTATGTAAGTCGTTGATAATCAACGGGTGTAATCTTAAAGCTCCCATTCGCAGTGCCTAATTCGTATGGCCGCCACTGGGTTTCTGTAAAAACCGGGGCAAGGTGTCGGGTCAGGGCTTACGCATCTAAAATGACAATGGGAAAGTTTAGATCCCGCCCTAATTCTACTTTGTTGCGTTTGTAAATATTCGGTGATCGCATCTCAATTCTTGAGGATTTAACGCGGAGCAAGCCGCAGAGATTCAGAAGGGCCGGATAG
>JAYTYG010000072.1:0-11710 GCA_043742585.1 Spartobacteria bacterium | reverse complement strand
TGGACAGCGCTTCCGTTACCTCTTTGCGATGCGCTTTAACCCCTTTAAAAGCGTAGATCCCGCCCACTGCGACGACGTGCAGAATCAGCACCACGATGAATGCACTGGAGAGCTTGGTTTGCGGCTCGTCGCCGTAGTCATCCACTGGCGGCGCCGCCCGGCGCGTAGCGGTGGTGGCATTGAGTCGTTTCCTCTCTTTGCGAGAGAATACGGTGGGGAGCTTAGGGAACTTCATTGGATGGTTGGGTTGCGAGGCAGGGCTGAGACTAAAGTGCGAAATTGATTTCCCCGGTCGGCGTAGTTTTTGAACATGTCGAACGAAGATGTACCGGGACTAAACAACACCACGTCCCCAGGTTGCGCGGCCGCCGCCGCCAATTCCACCGCCCGCTCCAGCGACCGACCCGCGTTGTGGCAGGGCAATTGCCCGCCCCACATCCCCTCGATCCGATCCGCCATCTCCCCCAGCAGCACCGCCGACCGGCATTTCCGTCCCACCAACTCGCGCAGCAAGTCGTATTCGAATCCCTTGTCTTTGCCGCCGGCAATCAGCACCACGGGCCGATTCTCGGATAATAACGCTTTCTCCACAGAATCCAGGTTCGTGCCCTTGGAATCATTGACCCATTCCACTCCGTTGACTTCTCCCAAAATCTCGCACCGATGCGGCAGCGGCTGATACAGGCAGAGCGCCGGCGTCATTTGCTCAAAGCTCAGGCCCTTCACGACTCCAACCCCCAGCGCAGCCATCAGATTCTCGGCATTATGCGCCCCACGCAACCGGGTATCGCTCATGCGCAGCACCGCTTGGTCCTGATAAAAAATCACCCCATCGCGGAGCTCAAAATCCGCGCCCCGCACATAGGCGCTGAACGTGAGCTTACGTGCGGCGAGCTGCGGCAGCGCGTCGCGGAAATTCACGATCGCCCAGTCCTCGGCGGTCTGATTTTCAAAAATCCGGAGCTTGGCCTGATAATACTCCGCCATTGAGCGGTAACGATCGAGATGATCCGGGGCGAACCCGAGCCAGACCGCGATCTGGGGGCGGAACTTGGTGATGCGTTCGAGTTGAAAGGAGCTCACCTCCAGAGTCATCACATCCAGCTCAGGGCTCTTGGAAACCTTGGCGGAAAACGCAGGCCCGATGTTGCCGCTGGCCACGGTTTTGACCCCGCAGGCATTGAGCATTTGATCCAGCAACTGCGTGGTGGTGGTTTTACCATTGGTCCCTGTAATGGCAACAATGGGGCATGCGCACATGGAGTAAGCCAGCTCCAGTTCCCCGATCAGCTCGCCGCCTTTCCCCAGAAAATTCTGCACCAGCGCCGTACTCGGATCGATCCCAGGACTCAGCACCGTCAGCGCGTATTCATCCGGATCCCGCTCGGCGGCCGCGCCCGCTTTGACCCGGATCCCGCGCAAGCCGAGGGCGTCGATCTTATTGCGGAGCGTATTTTCGTCGGCGCTATCGAGCACGGTGACGATGGCGCCCGCCTCCTGTAGCAGGATGGCCGCAGCCTGGCCGCTTTCGCCGACGCCCAGCACTGCCACCGCTTGATTTTCAAAGGAGCTAGTCACCGGAGTTTAAGAGTGGCTAAACCGAGCAGGGCGAACATGACCGACAAAATCCAGAACCGGACGATGACGGTGTTTTCCTTCCAACCCTTGAGTTCGAAATGATGATGAATGGGCGACATCAAAAACACCCGGCGCCCCTGGCCATACATGCGTTTGGTGATCTTGAACCAGCTCCGTTGAATGAGCACCGAGAGGGCTTCGATCACAAACACCCCCCCCACCACGATCAATAGCAGCTCCTGCTTGCAACAAATCGCCACCGCGCCGAAAAAGCCGCCAATGGCCAGCGAACCGGTGTCGCCCATGAAAACTTTGGCGGGATGACAGTTGAACCAGAGAAACCCGAATGAAGCCCCGACCAGGGCCATGCAAACCACCGAAAGCTCGCCGGCAAACGGGTAATATGGGATCTGCAAATACTGGGCGATTTTGACATTCCCAGCCGCATAAGTGAGCACGGAATACGCAACGCCAGTGGTGATGGTGCAGCCCGCAGCCAGGCCATCCAGCCCATCGGTGAGGTTGACCGCATTGGAGGAGCCGATGATGACCAAGGCGAAGAACACCACAGTGAACCCGCCCAAATTCCAAAAGATGGGTTCTTTATAGAACGGGATAAAGAGCGCCTTGGCCTGCACTTGAATCGTCGGGTTGCAGAGGAAAAACGCCGCCACCACCACCGCCACCAACCCCTGCCCAATGAGCTTCACCCGCTCGCTCACGCCCACAGAGTTCTTCTTTGTGACCTTGAGATAATCATCCCAAAATCCCAAAGCCCCGCAGCTCACCAGCGTGAAGAGCAGCAGCCACACCGCCATGTTGTCCGGTCGCGCCCAAATCAACGTGGATATAATCACCACGCCCAGGATCAGCACCCCGCCCATCGTCGGCGTCCCGGCTTTGCCGCCCTGCAATTCGAAGAGTTTATGCACCTCTTCCTTGGTCCGGATGGGCTGCCCCATTTTCAGCGAAATCAGCCGCCGGATCACCCAGTTGCCAAAAAGCAGCGAGAGCAGGAAAGCGGTAATGGCCGCCGCGACGGCCCTAAAAGTGATATATTGGAAAACATTAAGCGCACGGAATATGTCCGGCCCGACGCCACTCAACTTGTGCAAGTAATACATCATACAGGTTGAAGTCCCTCCACCACTCGTTCCATTCCGGCCGAGCGACTCCCTTTTACAAGCACCACATCGCCGCTGCGCACCAACGTCCGCAACCCCAGCACTCCGGCCGCTGTGTTGGCCGCATAATGCACTTCCTTGACTCCCGCCCCTCGGCCCGCTTCCGCCGTGAGCTTGGCCGCCTCGCCCACGCACAACAATACGTCCACCCCAAGTTCACCCGCCACTTCGCCCACCCGCCGATGCCCGGGCTCGGATTCCACCCCGAGTTCGCCCATGGTCCCGAGCACCGCGATCCGGCGGCCCGTGCAAGGCATTTGAATCAAAGTCTGCAAAGCGGCCTCCATGGAATCGGGGTTGGCGTTATAAGTGTCGTCCAGCACCCGGATCCCGCGAATGAGTTTCTGCTCGAGGCGGCCCTTGGTCAGCGTCAACTCGCGCAATCCCGCCGCGCAATCCTCCAGCGTCAGTCCGAACACCAGGCCCGCGCCGACGGCCAGGAGGGCGTTGCGCACCATATGCACCCCGGGCACCGGCAGCATCACCTCCACGCTCTTGTCCCCGGCATGCAGCACAAACGTCGTGCCGCTAAAATCCTGGCGCAACTCGCTGGCCCGCACGTCCCCCTGCTCCAGGCCACAGAACAGCGCCGTCGCCCGGGTGCGCTTGGCGATGGCCACGCAAAAGGGATCATCGCCACAAACAATCAGATGCCCGTGCGCAGGCAGCGCCTCGGCCAGCATCCCCTTCTCCTTCGCAATCGCTTCCCGGCTCCCCATGAACTCGATGTGCGCTATCCCGACGTTGGTGATAATCCCCACGTCCGGCCGCGCCAAGGCTGCCAGCGGCGCGATTTCGCCAGGATGATTCATCCCGATTTCGAACACCCCGACCTGATCGCCCGCTGCAGCGCGCAGCAGTGTCAGTGGAAGCCCGATGTGATTATTAAAATTCCCGAGCGTTTTGGTCACAACCAGGCGCTGGCTGAGCACCGATGCGGTAAGATCCTTCGTGCTGGTCTTACCGTTGCTGCCGGTAATGGCCACCACCTTGAGACTCAATGTCTGTCGATATTGCGCGGCCACCTGCTGTAACGCCTGCAACACGTCCGGCACCTGGATCAGGCCAAAATCCGAAGGCACATCCGCCCCCAGCGTCTCCACCACCGCCCCCAACGCGCCCCGCTGCGCGGCTTCGCCCACAAATCGATGCGCGTCAAAATGTTCACCCTTCAGCGCAAAAAACAAATCCCCGGCCCGCAACGCTCTGGAGTCCGTACACACCGATCCCACCTTCGCGCCCGGCTCGCCGGCGAGCAGGGCCCCTTGCGCCCAGCGTGTGAGAGTGAGGAAATCGGTCGGCTCCATGCTTAACGATCCGTATCGATCCGTTTACCTTCCAGTGCCAGACGCGCTACTTGAACGTCGTCAAACGCCAGCGTTTGATCCGCAAACTCCTGCGTGCTTTCGTGCCCCTTGCCCGCGATCAAAATAATGTCGCGCGGCTCCGCCATCGATATCGCTTTGAAGATGGCTTCCCGCCGATCCACGATCACCTCGTATTTGTCGCGCTGCATCCCCGGCTTGATATCCTCAATGATCGCCAACGGATCTTCCTTGCGCGGGTTGTCCGTCGTCACGATCGCAAAATCCGCATACTGATCCACCACGGCGCCCATCCTCGGGCGTTTGGTTTTATCCCGACTGCCGCCACAACCGAACACGACAATCAAGCGGCCCGGCTTGAGCTCGCGGCAGGTTTTCATGACGTTGAGCAAAGCGTCTTCGGTGTGTGCGTAATCGACAAAGACCCTGAACTGGCGCTGAGCCGGAACTGGTTCGAGCCGGCCGGGCACCGCTGGCACACTGGCCAAAGCCAAAACTGCGGTGCGAATATTCACGCCCATCGCATGCGCGCCGGCGATGGCTGCCAGCGAGTTGTAGACATTGAATGTGCCGATCAACGGTAACCGCACCAGAAAGCTGCGCCCCTCGGCATCCAGTTGATAACTCGTGCCATTGAAATCCACGCGCACATTGCTGGCCCGGAAATCAGCCAAAGCGCCCTGGCCATAAGTGACCATCGACAGCTCATTGCGGAAGCGCGCGATCAACTGCGCGCCAAAGCGGTCATCGAGATTGAATATGGAGATCGCCTTTTTCTTGGGCTGCTCGGCGAGCTTCGAGAACAGGAGCGCCTTGGCCTCAAGATAGGCGTCCATCGTGCCATGGTAATCCAGGTGGTCCTGCGTCAGATTCGTAAAAATGGCCGCGTCAAACTCCACTCCACGCACCCGAGACTGCATGAGGGCATGCGATGAAACTTCCATCGCCGCCGCTTTACAGCCCGCAGAACGCATCTGCCAAAGCAGATCCTGCGTGTCTAGCGATTCCGGAGTTGTGCGCTTCGCCGGCAAAATCCGATCCCCGATTTCGTATCTCACCGTCCCGAGCAAGCCGCAAAGCAACAGCGCTTTATCACAAATGTGTTTAATTAAAAACGTCGTCGTCGTCTTTCCGTTCGTCCCGGTCACGCCCGCGATCTTCAGGGCCCGGGAGGGATGCTGGAAAAATGTCGCGGCCAAATCCGCCAAGGCCGCCCGGCAATCAGGCACCACGACATTGGTGGCGCGGGTCTTGAGCTCGCCGGCCTCACTGATGACAGCTTCGGCGCCGCGCTCCACTGCTTGTGAAACAAAATCTGAGCCATTCGCGTGTTCGCCATTGAGCGCAACAAACAGCCCACCAGGTTTCACACGCCGCGAATCATATGAAATGGACGTAATTTCGCGATCCAGTGCGCCGTCCACCGTGATGGTAGGCGTGGATGTAAGAAGGTTCTTCAGTTGCATGTAGTAATTCTAATCCCGGAAATGCTCGGTTTGAGTCGTTATCACGTTTCCCTCAGGCTCTTCGGGCGTCGGCGTGAGGTTCAGATAGCGCGCGGCTTTTTCCCCAATCCGCGAGAAAATCGGCGCCGCCACCAAGCCGCCGTAGTTCAAATCAGACTTGGTCTGCGCCTCGTCGAGCATGACCAACGCCACAAATTCCGGCGCTTCAGCGGGCATGAACCCCACGAACGACACCACGTATTTCCCGTGCTCGTAACCATGCGGCCCGGCCTTCTGCGCGGTGCCTGTCTTGCCAGCCACCTGATACCCGGAGACATGGGCGAGGTTGGCCGTGCCTTTTTTGCTGACCACCTGCACCAGCGCCTCGCGCACCGTATCCACGGCGTCAGGAGTCGCCACCCGGCGCACCTCGGCTTTTTCAAAAGCCTGCACGACATTGCCCTGGGCGTCTGTGATTGAGTGAATGATCTGGGGCATCATCAGGGTGCCGCCGTTGGCGATCGCCGCCATCGCTGTCACCACCTGCAAAGGAGTGGCCCCGACCTCCTGCCCCATGGGCACGTGCGTGATTGAGATCTTGCTCCAATGATGTGGCGGATGCACCACCCCGGGGATCTCGCCAGGCAGATTGATGCCGGTCCGCTCGCCAAAGCCAAACTTTCTTACCGACTCGTAAAGCCGCTGCTCACCCATCTGTAAACCGAGCTTTGCAACTCCGATGTTGCTCGAATGAACAAGCACATCCTGCACGCTCAACTCCCCATACCCCCGGTGATCCCGCAGCAGGCTCCCCCCATACATATACGCCCCGTTCTCGCAAAAAATCATACTGTCTCGATTCACCAGCTTCAGACTCAGCGCCGACGCCGTAGTCACGATCTTGAACGTCGACCCCGGCTCCACCATGTCCGTGATCGCTCGGTTCCGGCGGTCATCCATCGAGCTCTTTTCAATCTCATTGGGATTAAACGCCGGCCGATTCGCCATCGCCAAAATCTCGCCCGTCTTGGGCCGCATCAAAATACAAGTCACCATCTTGGGCTTGAACTGCGCCATGGCGGCATCCAGTTCAGTTTCGACGATTTGCTGGAGCCCGAGGTCGATCGTCAGTTGCACGTTGTATCCGTCCCGCGCCTGGCGCTCCTGCCCGCGATACGGCACCAGCTCGCGCCCGGTCCGATCCCGCTCAGTGTAGCGAAACCCATCGTGCCCGCGCAGATACTGCTCCAAATTGCGCTCCACGCCTTCCACTCCGCTATTGTCGCTGTTGACGTAACCCACGACGTGACAAAGCATCTGCCCGTTGGGATAGACCCGCTCGGAGTCAGGCTCAAAATGAATCCCTCGCAGCTTCTGCGCGCTCATCTGCCGGACAATCTCACTCGCGGCGAGCTCCGGCACTTTTTTCTTCAGGACGATGTAGCGCGCCGGCACCTTCTTGTTGTCTTCCTTGGATTCCCGCTGCGTGCTGAGCTTTTCAATCAGCGCCGCCTCACTCATCTCCAGCGGGCCAGCCAGCAGATGGGCTAGGGCCGCCGGATTCTCTATAAGCGAGCCATCGGCAATAACCGTCTTGATCGGCTCGTTTTGCGCCAACAACTCCCCGTGGATATCCTGAATCGAACCGCGCCTCGCGTAGATGGGCTCCTTGTTGACGTGTTTGCCTGCGGCTTTCGCCGTGTATTCGTCCTTCATGGTGACCTGGAGATGCACCAGGCGCCACGAAAACAAGGTGAAACATCCAGTCAGGGCAAGGCACGCCACCAAAGCCCGGCCTTTGGCTCCGCGGTTCACTCGTTAACCCTCTCATTCGAGACCGCCCTCAAATCGCCCCCGTCCTTGCGCCTCGGCATTTCCACTCGAACCAGACGGTCATCGGTGATCGGCACCAGCTTGATGAACCCGTCCTTGAGCCTTTGCTGAAGCGCCGCCCGCGACGACAGCGATGCGATCTTGGAGCGCATCACATCATCCTGAGTGCTCAAATCAGCCAGCTCACGCTCGAGAGCCTTGATCTTTGTGCCCGTCGTGTGGATCTGATTCTTCAAATAGACGTAGCCCAAGCCGGCTCCGCAGAGGAACAGACAAATCATGACCCAACTGGCGATGGAAGCGAGGGGAACAGCGTTAACGTGGCGGCGGCGATTGTTGGACATACACCTAGATCCTTTCAACAACCCGTAGCTTGGCGCTGCGGGAACGGGGGTTGGCTTGCTGCTCCGCGTCGCTCGCTACGAGCGCCTTGCGCGTGATTCTTTTAAACTGATACTCCGGGTTCCGCTTCGGCGCCGGCCACTCCGGCCGATCCAGCCATTCCGCCGACCGGTGTGCGAAGAACGACTTCACGATCCTGTCTTCCAGCGAATGAAAGGTGATGATGGCGAAACGCCCGCCCACAGCCAGGCGCGCCGAATATTGTAGAAGCGCCTGTTCGAGCACTTCCAATTCGCGATTGACCGCAATCCGCAAGGCCTGAAATACCCGAGTCGCCGGATGGGTCTTGCCGTGGCGCGGCACGACGCTCTCGACCGCCTGCGCCAGCTCCAAAGTGGTGGCGAACGGTTTCACCATGCGATCGCGCACCAAGCGCCCCGCAATCTTGCGCGCTGCGGGTTCTTCCCCATGCGAGCGAAAGATGCGCTCCAACTGCTCGGCGCTCATCGTGTTCACAAGGTCCGCCGCACTGATCGCGCTACCCGGATCCATCCGCATATCCAGCGGCCCGTCCTGCATGAACGAAAAACCGCGCTCAGCCACGTCGATCTGATGTGAAGAAACGCCCAAATCCAGCAGCACCCCGTCAACCAACGCGACGCCCAGTGGGTCGAGCGCCTCAGACACCTTGGCGAAGCTGCTTTGGACCGCCGTAAACCGCTCCCCGAATATCGCCAAACGCCGGGACGCATAGGCAATCGCGTCCGGGTCCTGATCAATCCCGATCACCCGCGCGCCAGCGGCTAAAAGCGCCTCGGAATGCCCCCCGCCGCCCAAGGTCCCGTCGATGATCAACCTGCCCGGCGCCGGAGCCAGACTCTCCATCGTTTCAGCCAGCAGCACCGAGCTGTGATACTCGTGCGCAGGAGCCCTCGCGACAAAGCCCGACCGTGGCGTTTTCGCCGACAGTTTTTTTACCGATTGAGCCAATGCGATCATAACCCAAAGTCAGCAAGATGAGGTGTCGCGATCGCCGCAGTTTTTGATTTGGCCAGCTCCCAAGCTGCCACATTCCAAATTTCAAAAGTTTCAATCGCGCCAGCCAGCGTCACGTCTCCCACGAGATTGAGCGCCTTACAAAAATCTTCGGGTACGACCAGGCGTCCGGCCTTATCGAGCTTGCATTGGCGCGTCCCGGAACCCAGCGCCCGCAATACCTCCACGCGTTGCGGGCCAGACAGCGCCGAGGCCGCCGTCCGCAGCCGCTCGATCTCCTGCCGGGGCATCGCCTTGAGGCAATTGCCGCCGCTGCTCGGGATCAGAAAAAACTCGGCTTCCTCTTCAAAACGCCACGCCGAAGGCACGGTGAGCCGGCTCTTGCCATCGATGGCATGACGAAACTCCCCCATGAACAATGGAGAGGCGGAGTTCGTAGTGGAAAGAGGCATAACGCTGCTGCAGTTTGGGAAAACGTCCCATTTTCTCCCAAATCGCCCCGGTTTATCCCTCAGGGACGCAAAAAGGTCAACGCGATTTGCGTATTTCTCTGGGGCATTTCAGCTCCCAATCCCCGATGCCACCGCCAGCCCGCCTAGGAACCCCAAGCCCGGCTTTTAACGCAGCAGTAATTTTAACGCGGAGGCGCGGAGCCGCAGAGAATAAAGACAGGCGGAACTGCGATCCCTCCGGTAAACTTCCCAACGCAAATCACCGCCACTGACCGCAGTAAACCGCCAAGCTCACTATCCGGCCCTTCTGAACCTCGGCAGCTCTGCGACTCTGCGTTAAATCCTGTAACGCAGAGGCTGGATGACCCGGAAAAGCCCAAAGCCCTCCCACCTACAAAGCCGTCGTCGCGATTCGGTCCCCGGTCCCCACGTATTGCGCCGAATACGTTTCAAATTTGACCACCGTCCCGAGCGGCGGGGTGTCGTTTAAGTCGTAGACGTTGTTGCCCACGATTTCAGAAGATTGCGTGTCCCAGACCACAATGCTCGTCCGGGTCTTTGCCCGGGAGTCTGAGCGGGTGCGGACCGCGATGTATTTGGGCGCCGACCCGTGCCCAGACTTGCGGGCATCAGCGATGAGACGGGCGGCAAGCGGGCGTGCCGCAGCTTCAGCCTGGCGGCGCTGCTCTAAACTCGCCTGGTATTTGGCCACATAATAAAAATGTTCCACCACTCGGCTCCCGGCGTCCAACCCCACTGTGTCGCGCCCGTGACGCCCCTGCCCGTAAGCGGTCCCGACCATGGACGCCTGCATCGCAGCTTCATCAATGCCATCGGAAGCGCAGCCGCCGAGCAGGAGAATCGAGGCTAGGGAAAGCCCGGTCCAGGCAGTGAAATAGCGCCGCACAGGCTCAGCGTTTGACTTGTTTATGAAAGGTAAAATGAAGATCATCGTCGTGTGCCCATTTGGGGATGTCTGAAGCTTTCCCATGCAGGTCAGCGGTGCCTGCCTTGAGATCAAATTTAATATCCCAAGTCATGCCATTGGTATAGCCGCCAAAATCGGTTTTCCCGCCGGACTTGCCGATAAACACAGCGTTGCGCAGCTCCCCGCGCATCACCACCGACAAGACTCCATCGGGATGCTGCGCGGTGAGCACCGCCGCCTTGCCGTCGGGCATCACCACAAATTTCGCAGGCGCCTTGTAATCCCCCTTCCCGTTCCGATTATCCAGCTGCATGCCGATGCTGCCCGTGTAGATGCCGTCCACCTTGATCGCGTCGGCCCGCTGTTGCGCCGAGGCCCCGGCACACCATCCGAATGTGAAAAGCAAAAGCAGGAAAGAGCGCATCAGGTATTGGGGGGCAGGGCAGAGGGCGTAAGCGAGATGTAAGAGCAGGATCTGAGCTGGGGCACAGCATCAATTCTTTACAAGTTCAGATTCGAAGGCGCCCGGGTCGTGAATTATGAATGCTGAAGATTCGAAGAGCGCAGCTGGCGTTAAGACCGGCTGCTCTTCCTTCATCCCTCGTAATTCATCCTTCATAATTCCTCGCAGGAATTCCCCACAGAAATCCCTCACAGCGTCATGGCTGGGCGGGTGCCTCGGGCGGCATGAGCACCGGAATAACCTCCCGGCCATTCCTCCGATACACACGAAAATCTCCATCCACCGTGAGGATCGCGTGTTTCGGGTTCAGCTCACTCATGCGGATCAGACGCAGATCCGCCAAGTCGGGCGCGCGGTCAACATAGCGTTTCGCCAAGGCAGCGAGTTCCGGCCGATGGCTCTCCAGATCGAAAGCCAGCCGCACCAAACCGGTTTCCAGCAGTCGCAGCACCAATGCACTGTTCTTTAAATGAAACGCAGTCTCCGCAAGCACCGCTTCGCACGTCAGTAGCGGCTCATAAACGTGCTAGGCAAGCGCATGCGCCCACGAAAAATAGCGATCCCGCCGCGCCGCAAAAGCCACGAGAAAGCCCGTGTCCGCGATGCCGATCATGATTCAAACCCGCGCTTTTGACTCAGGCCTGGGCTGCCCTCAATACTTCCGGCCAGATCCAGAAAAGGCTGACGCTCCCTCCTAGTTCGGGACAACTCCAGTTGCTCCCGCACGATCCGTGCCTTTGGGAAGTCCCGTGCGCCGGGATTCTGCCTCCAGCCAGCGATCCAATTCCTCCGGCAATCGAACGGTGATTGTGCTACTCATACACAGAAACGTAAGACACTTCACGCTTAACGCAAGACGAGCCAGCAGTCGATTCAGGGGGCGCGCAGGGACGCCTCTCCAACGACCGCGCCCCCTTTTTGGGGAATTATGAAGGATGAATGATGAAGGATGAAGGAAGAGAAGCCCACCTTAACCACAGCTGCGCTCGTCAAGCATTCAGCATTCATCCTTCACGCCCCGGGCGCCGGTGGACCTGAACTTATAAAGAATCGGGCACGCGCCCTTCCTCGGCCCCTTCCGGCTCCCGCAAATCGCTGGCGCAGAGCTGGGCATAGATCCCGCCCTGCCCGAGCAACTCCTCATGCCGGCCACGCTCCACGATC
>JAYTYG010000071.1:0-4519 GCA_043742585.1 Spartobacteria bacterium | reverse complement strand
GGTTGGCGCTCGAGGAGATCAAATCCGCACACGTGCAAGTCAACGGGGCGACGTCCAAACCGGGGCACACGGTGCGGCCGGGCGACATGATCACCGCGCGGCTGGATCGCGGAGCGGCGGCGTGGACACGGACGTTGCGGGTGGTGGACGCGCCGGCGTCGCGAGTGGGGGCGAAGCTGGTGGCGTTGTATGCGGAGGATCTGACGACGGCCGAGGAACTGGCCAAGCGCGATAAGCGCCAGCCGTTTTCAGCTAGCCCAGGTGTGCGCGCCCGCGGCTCGGGTCGGCCCACCAAGCGCGACCGGCGGGATCTCGAGAGTTATGACGGATGAAGGGGGGCGCTGCGCCCGCCTCATTCAGAGCGCAGAAAAGCGTCGATAGGCTTCCGCCCAAAGCGCCGGGTCCGTCGGCGTGAAGCGCTCCACCGGGAACGACTGCCGGACCACCTCGCGCACGGCGTCCAGGGAATCCACGTGGCCGAGCGCCACGGCCTGCAGCATGGCGTTGCCGATCGCGCTGCCTTCCACGGGGCCGGCCAGCACGGGGCGCGCAATGGAGTTGGCGGCGAACTGATTCAATAACGCGCTTTTACTTCCGCCGCCGACGATATGAAGGAGTTCGATCGGTGCGCTGGTTAATGTCTCGATGGTTTCGATGACTTGTCGATACATCAAGGCCAAGCTTTCCAGGACGCATCGGGCGATCTGGCCCGCAGACTCGGGAATCGGCTGGCCGGTTTCGCGACAAAACGCGCGCACTTTCTCCGGCATGGCATCCGCGCGCAGGAAACGGGCGTCGTTAGGATTGATTAACGAGCGTAAAGGCTCGGCCGCTCCGGCCAGGCGCGTGATTTCTTCGTAGCTGAGCTCCTGGCCCTCCAAAACCCATTGTCGGCGGCATTCCTGCAAGATCCAGAGGCCCACCACGTTTTTGAGGAACCGGCTGGTGCCGCCATACCCGATCTCGTTGGTGAAATTGGCCGCGCGCACGGATTCATTGATGAGGGGTTGCGCCAGCTCGACGCCCAGCAACGACCACGTGCCCGAGCTCAAATACGCCCAGCCTCGGCCCTGCGCCGGTACGGCCACGATCGCCGCGCCGGTATCGTGGGTGCAACCCGTCACGACTTCCACGTCCTTCAGGCCGGTGCGGGCCAGGACTTCCGGCTGGACCGGGCCCAGGCGGGTGCAGGAGGGCACCACTTCGGGGAAAATATGGGGCGGCAACTTGAAGTGCTCGATGATTTCGCTGACCCAGCAAAAGCGGACGGGATCAAAGAGCTGCGTGGTGCTGGCGTTGCTGGCCTCCTGGGCGGCGCGCCCGCTGAGTTTGTAATGGACCCAGTCGGCGATCAGTAGAAAGCGTTGGGCGCCGTGGAGCTGGGCGGGAGCGGCGGCGTTTTCCGCGAGCAATTGATAGAAAGTGTTGATGGGCATGAACTGGATGCCGGTGCGCTCAAAAATGCGCTGCTGCGGATACGCCTCCAGCGCCGTGCGGAATGTGGCTTCGGTGCGCAAATCCCGATAACTAAAAGGCGCCGCAATGGGCTCCGGGCCTGCATCCATGAGCACGTAGTCCACTCCCCACGAATCCACGCTCACCGAGGAGATGGGTAATCCCCGCGCGGTCACCGCCGTCAACCCGGTTAGGATGGAGGCCCAGAGGCCCGCGAGATTCCAGCGCAACGAGCCGTCTGCGGAAGACGTGGCGCCGTTCGGGAAGCGATGCACTTCTTCCAGGGACAAGCGTCCGTGATCCAAGGTGGCAAGCATGACGCGACCGCTTTCGGCCCCCAAATCCACGGCAATATAATGATACGTATTCATCCGAGTGCGCCGATACCGGAGCGGGCCGAGGAAGGCTAGATGAAACGGCTTCGCGCGGAGCTTTCCGGAAAGCCGCCGGGACGATGGCAAGCTTGAGCGGAGCGGTCGCCAACGATCAGACGTGGGCCTGGGGATGCGATGGGTGAAGTGCAGGGCTTACGCATCTAAAATGATCATTGGAAAGTGCAGATATTCGCGTAAGCCGATGCTGGCAAAGTATTTACGCCAAAGGCGTTACGCCCCACAGCCCAGGGTTGCGAGGAACGAGCTACCCTGGGAACCGTCGAAAGAGAGAATCCAACCCCAACGTGGGTTGCGCCCAAGATCGTCCTTTGGCGGAACCGCGTTGCGGTTCGATCCGCTCTGGTTTAGTTCCCAGGGTAGTCCCGCAGCGGGCCAACCCTGGGCTGGAGGACGTAATCCCGTTGGGATATATGAGGACCTGCTATTACAGCGAAATTAGATGCGTAAGCCCTGGGGTGACGTGGTCGGTGGATGGCCCACTGCCATTAAGTTAAGGAATCGGGCGGCGTAACGGTAGGCGAACGGCCGTGGAATCGCACGGGCATGGTGGCCCTACAGGCCACTGATCGCTAACGCTTGTTGCCCAGGGCGTTGCCCAGGGCGTTGCCCTGGGCTTTCACCTTTTCGCACCTTCGGCGCTCGGAATCGCTCCGGCCGGTAGTTGTTAGCCATGGCTGACTTTTATTTTGGTCATGGAAATGGGGTCTTTTTTGTTAACTTAATGGCAGTGGGTGGATGGCCGCTTTGTTCGACTCCCGGCTTGCGGCGCTGCCGCGCTATCTCACTTGGAAAGCGCGCCGGGGCGGCTTAGATTCCGCGCCTCAATGAAAAAAACTCTCGCGCCCCTCTTTTTCGCCGCGACTTGCGCGTTCTCTCAAGCCGCGGAAACTCCGACCATCACGATTTCCAAGAGCGACAAGCTCAGCATCTCGGTGAACGGCCTCAACCCTGAGATCTCCAAAGTCCTGCAGAGCGACCTGCTTATGTCGGGCTATTTCAAATTGACCGCGCCGGGCAGTCCGTCAGCGGGCTTCAGCGTGAGCGGCAGCGGCGGCGGGACAAGCCCCTTGAGCGGCAAGGTGGAGGAGCGCGGCGGCAAAACCGTGCTCAGCAAAACATTCAATGGCGCGGGCCGGGCGCAGGCGCACCAGTTTGCGGATGAGATCGTGGAAACCCTGACGGGCATACACGGGATCGCGGGCACCAAGCTGGCTTTTGTGGCCACGCGCACCGGGAAAAAAGAGATCTACGTCGCCGACGCGGACGGCTCGAATCTGACGCAGCTTACGCACGACGCCAGCATCAGCGTGTCGCCGCGGCTCAGCCCGGACGGGCGCTGGCTTGTTTATACGGGATACAAGGGCGGCTACGCTGATGTCTATCAAATCGAACTCAGCTCCGGCGCCCGCAGCCGGATCATCAAATACCCAGGCACAAATTCAGGCGCCACTTATTCGCCCGACGGCAACCGGCTCGCGGTCACCATGAGCAAGGACGGGAACCCGGAGCTTTACGTCACCAGCGCCAGCGGCGGCGGCCCGCAGCGCCTCACCAAAACCGCCGGGGTGGAATCCTCGCCCACGTGGTCACCCGATGGCGGCGAGCTCATTTACAGCAGTGACGACCGCGGCACCCCGCAGCTCTACCGGATCTCGGCCAGCGGCGGCACGCCCAAGCTGCTTTCCACCGGGCACAGCTACAACACTGAGCCCAATTGGTCCCCCGACGGAAAGAGCGTGGCGTTCAACGTCAGGGAAGGCGGCACCTTTGCCGTGGCGATTCTGGACCTGAGCAGCGGCCACACGCGCACCGTCGGTGAAGGCCAGGATCCGACCTGGGGCGCCGACTCGCGGCACCTGATTTTTGCGAGCGGTGGCGCGGTGATTTTGCTCGACGCGCAGACAGGCCAAAAGACAACTCTTGCCAGCGGCTTGGGCAAAATCTCAGAACCCACTTGGTCGCGGTAAGTTTTCCCCACCCCTCACGTATTCCGTCCTCCCGCTTCATCATGCTTCGTTCCAATCTTCTCCGCCTCACCGGCTTCGCGCTGCTGTCTCTCTCCTTGGGCGCCTGCGCCAATAAGAAAAAGTCCGACCGCGATTACGGTGGCACGACGGATCGGGACTCGGTCAACGGGACGTCGATCACGGGCACCCCGTTGCCGGAACGGCAGGAAGGCGTGTCATTTTTAGGGAACAACGTTGATCGAAACCGCTTCACTCCGATCCATTTCGGCTTCGATAGTTTTACGGTGAGCCAAAGCGAAAGCGGCAAGATCCGACAGGTCGCCGACTTCATGAGCACGGCTCAGAACACGATCATTTTGGCAGGGTTCACCGACGAACGCGGCACGCCCGAATACAACCGGGGCTTGGGCGAACGTCGCGCGCAAGCCGTGCGCGATGCGCTGATCCAGGATGGCGCTGATGCCAAGCGTTTGCAGACCGTCAGCTTCGGCTCAGAAATGCCAGCCGGCACGGGCTCCGGCGACGCCGCCTGGGCCGCCGATCGGCGCACCGAATTCGGCGTGGTGCGGTAGGGGGGCGGGGATGACAAGGTGACGGGGGGACGGGGGGACGGGGATGACAGGGTGACAAGGTGACAAGGTGACAAGGTGACAGGGTGACAAGGTGACGGGGTGACGGGGTGACGGGGTGACGGGGTGACGG
>JAYTYG010000070.1:0-10071 GCA_043742585.1 Spartobacteria bacterium | reverse complement strand
TTACGGCGCCAGGGCGAGGAACGCGGAGTGATTTTTTGCCGGACCAAGGCCGGCGCCAACCGCTTGTTCGAGGAGTTGGCCGAGTGCGGTTATGCTTTGGGAGTTTTGCAGGGCGACCTGATGCAGTCCGAGCGCGACAAGGTGCTGCGCTCCTTTCGCAAAGGCCGCTTCCAGTTCCTCATCGCCACCGATGTCGCCGCTCGCGGGATCGATGTGGAAGGGCTCGCATTCGTCCTCCATCATCAGCTCCCGGATCAGGTCGACTACTACACCCACCGCAGCGGCCGCACCGGGCGCGCGGGCCGGTCCGGCGTGTCGATCGCCCTGATTTGTCACAAGGAAAAAGCGGCGATCGCCAAGCTCGGGCAAGTGCTGGGCCTGACCTTCCGCGAGATGCCGTAACGCCGAGGCGCGCAGAGAGAGGCACGGGCCGCAAAGAGCTGATGTGTCCCCGTTACGCTGTCGTGGGAGCGACGGGACGTCGCAGCCACGCGGCATTGAATAGCGTTCTGCGGATTCTTAGCTGAACGCCGGAGCCGACTGGCTGTCAAAAGCTGAGTGCCCACCATTCGCCTGCGCTCTTTTTTCCCGCTGCTCGTTGCTCTCTCCGTCTTCTCGATCAACCGCGAGTCCCAACTCCGCGCTGAGTCCGCAAAAAAACAAACCCCGGTTGCGCCGGTTGCGCCTGCGACTCCAGCGACGGCTCCTACGGCGACCCCTGCCCCAAAGCTCTCGCTGCCCTTTTACACCGTCTTCAAAGGCCGCGCGCAATTCGAACAACTCCTGGCGCACGCCGAGGCCTGGAAAGCCCTGCCCTTGGGCGAGCGCACAGCCGCCATCGGACGCTCGCTTTGCGGGACGCCGTACAAAGGGTCCACGCTCGAGATCGATGACCACATCGAAGCCCCGTCGGTCAACCTCGGCGGCCTCGATTGCTGGACCTTTTTCGAAAGCGCCCTCGCCTTTTCCCGCATGCTCGGAGAGCCCAGCGCCAACTGGAAGCCCGAGACCATGCTCAAATACGTGGAGCTCGACCGCTATCGCGCCGGCCAATGCGATACCAGCTATCTCTCCCGGCTTCATTACCTGGAGGAATGGTTCATCGACAACTCGCGACGCGGCCTCATCGAAGATCTCACCCGCCAACTCGGCGGCATCCGGGTCAGCCACCCCGCCTGCGAAATGACCATCAACTGGCGCACCTACCGCTATCTGCGATCCAATCCAGCCCTGCGCGTCGGTATCAAAAACATGGAACAGCGCGTCAGCGAACTACCCATGAGCCACATCCCCAAGGCCCAGGTGGCCGCCATCGAATCCCGGATTCACAGCGGCGACATCATCGGCATCACCACCCACGATCCCGGCGGGTTCGGCACCTCGCACGTCGGCCTGGCCTATCGCACCGACGACGGCGTCCTCCACTTCATGCACGCCTCGGCGCCGCGCAACTACGGCAAAGTGGTGCTGGATTCGCGGCTCAGCGATTATCTTAACCGCTATAAAAGCGACGCCGGCATCATGGTGGCCCGGCCCATTAAATAATGCCTGTCCGAGAGTTGGGAAATCATCAGGCATCAGGGTTCGCCATTCGGATCAGGCCCTAGTGCCTGATCCGCGCTAAATACTGGAGTTAGCGAAACCGAAAATTTCGACGATACGTGAAGGAACACAAGGAGCAGGGCATACGTATCTAAATTGTCTGTCATCGCTGATCCTCTATATCCCAACGGGATTACGCCCTCCAGCCCAGGGTTGGCCCGTTGCGGGCCTACCCTGGGGATCAAATCAGAGCGGATCGAACCGCAACGCGGTTCCGCCAAAGGCCGATCCCGGGCGCAACCCACGTTGGGGTTGGATTCTCTTTTTCGACGGGTCCCAGGGTAGCTCGTTCCTCGCAACCCTGGGCTGTAGGGCTTAACGCCTTTGGCGTAGATGCTTGGCCGCCAGCGCTTTATGGCAGGATCTAAACTTTCCCAGTGTCATCTTAGATGCGTAAGCCCTGGCGGCACGCCCGCCCCACTTTGCTCTTGCATGAGCGCGTCAGCGGGGAGGCTTGGTGAACGCGGCAAATCCCTGTCCTTCAATTTGTGCCATCGGTAACCGCGCGGAGTCTAACGAAGGAATCGAGCGCCGCGAAGACTTGGTCCATGGCGTGTTCCAGTGCGGCGAGGGTGGACTCGGCTTCGGTTAAATCCTTCCTCACGCCCATCGATTCGAGGGCTTTGGCCAAAGTTCTCGCCGGTATCGCGCCGAAGACCCCCAGGGTGCCTTGGGTGCGATGAGCCGCCTCGACGAGTTCATTGGCGCTGCCGCAGCGGATGGCGTCGCGGATCTCATTGAGCATAATGGGGACATCCCTGTGCAAGAGCTCGACCATTTTAAACAGCAACGATTCATCGTCGTCGAAAGTGCTGAGAAGTTTGATCCGGCTGAAGGTGGGAGCTTCATCCGGTGCCGCTGCTACCGCTGTTGGGCGCGCTGAGGGAGAAGCCTCGCGACTTGCCTGTGCAGCCGCGCGGGCGATGCGCTCGAGCAAGGCATTCAGGACATCTGTTTCCAGCGGCTTGGAGACGTAATCGTCCATGCCTGCATCGATGCAACGCTCGCGATCGCCCACCATGGCGTGCGCAGTCATGGCTACGATGGGCGTATGGCGGCCGCAGGCCAGTTCGGCCTGGCGGATGTGCGCAGTCGCTTCGAAGCCATCCATCTCCGGCATCTGGACGTCCATGAAGATCAGGTCGAACGGCTCCCGCGCCGCTGCCGCCACGGCTTCCTTTCCATTGACAGCATGCACGAGCGTATGGCCGCGCTTGCTGAGGAGGGCTGCGGCGACGGTCCGATTGATGAGGTTGTCCTCGGCCAGAAGGATGTGTAGGGAGCGAGTGGCCGGTTCGGTCGCATGGGCGTTCGTGCCGGATTCAACCCCTACGGGGATGCCGAGCGCGGCGAGAATGGCATCGAGCAACTCCAGTTGCGGCACCGGCTTGAGCAGATAGCTCGCGACGCCGAGTTCAGCGCACCGTTTCGCCGCTCCCTCCAGCATGGCCGAAGAGAGCATCATGATCGTGGCGCCGGCTAGCCCGGTGGCATCGCGGATTTTTTCAGCGACAGTGAAGCCGTCCATCTCCGGCATCATGCCATCAAGTATCACCAAGGGAAAAGGGCTGCCGGCTTGCGCGGCCTGCTGCATTTTGCGCAGGCCCTCCTCGCCGGACTCCGCCAGCGCGGGCCGCATTTGCCAATGCCGGAAGGTCTCGAAAAGAATGCGCCGATTGATTTCGTTATCGTCGATAACGAGGACCGCTAAGCCTTGGAGGCGGCTGGGATCAACCGGGCTGATGTTAGGCACAGCCGTTGGCGAGAGCGGCAACATGGCGGTGAAGTGAAAGGTGGTGCCCTGGTTAATTACGCTTTCGATCCAAATCCGGCCGCCCATTTGCTCCACCAACTGCAAGGCGATGGCCAGGCCCAGGCCGGTGCCGCCATAAGTGCGGGTGGTGGACCCGTCAGCTTGCGAAAAGGCATCAAAGATCAGGGTCTGTTTATCCGCCGGAATTCCCACCCCGGTATCGGTCACCGAGAAGCGCAGACAATGCGCAGCTTGATCTGCGGATTCGACGCTGACCCGCAGAGATACATCGCCTTTGGCGGTGAACTTGATGGCGTTATCGGTGAGATTGAGCAGGATTTGGCGCAGCCTCAGTGGGTCGCCGATCAGGAAATCCGGCACGTCTGCGGCGATGTCGGCAGTGAGCTCGAGCCCTTTTTGTTCCGCGCGAACCCCAAGCGGTTTGAGCATCGTGCCAATGCACTCGCGCAGGCTGAAACTGATGATTTCGAGTTTGAGTTTGCCGGCCTCGATTTTGGAGAAATCCAGGATGTCGTTGATCAGCCTCAGCAGCGAGTGCGCCGAGGTTCTGGCCATGCCAAGGTAGGAGCGCTGCGCCAAATCCAACTGGCCATCGAGGGCCAGCTCGGTCATGCCGATGATACCATTCATCGGGGTGCGAATCTCGTGGCTCATGTTGGCCAGAAACTCGCTCTTGGCGCGATTGGCGGCTTCCGCGGCCTCCTTGGCCTTGGAGAGTTCGGCGGTGCGTTCCTCAACGCGGCGACCGAGCTGCTCGTTGGCCTCCTGCAAAATCTGTTCGCTGCGTTTGGCGTCGTCGATATCGGTGCAGGTGCCCACCCATTGGATAATATGCCCACCTTCATCCCGCATCGCTCGCGCGCGGGATAGCATCCAGCGATAACCGCCGTCCGCCCCGCGCCGAAACCGAAATTCCTGCTCGTAACTTTGTCCTGTGCTGACGGCGTGCCGCCAGCGTTCGCTGCAGTTCTGCAAATCCTCGGGATGCAGCACCGCCGCCCAACCGCTGGCCTGGGTTTGTGCCAGCGTGAGCCCGGTGTAATCAAACCACGCTTTATTGTGGTAATCGACGATCCCGTCGGGGCATGCCGTCCAAATAATTTGCGTCACAGCATCGGCAAGGAAGCTGTAGCGCATTTCGCCTTCACGGCGAGCGGCGGCGACCTTGGCCTCCTTGAGCTCCTGCTCGGAGCGCAAGCGGGCGGTGATATCCGTCGCAACGCCGAGGAAGCCATTGATCTGCCCGGCTTCGTCCCGGGTCGCGGTCACCTCCAGCAAAACGGTCAGCGTGCTTCCATCCTTGCGTCGATAGGTCCATTGCCGCGTGTCGCTGCGCCCCCCTCGGGCGTAGGCCACAAAGACATCGAACCCCTCGAACGGCCGACCTAATTCCGCAGCCAGCTCCTGCCCGCGTGCGCGGACTTCGGATTCGACATGAATGAGCGCTGGCGTTTGTCCGGCCATCTCCGCGAACTGGTAACCCAGCATCCGCTCGGCGCCGGCGTTGAAGAGCGTGATTCTCCCGTCTTCGTCCGTGGCGATGACCGACACGCCGGTGGCCGCGTCGAGCACTTCCTTGAGGAGTTTCTGCGCCGCCGCCATTTCCTGGGTGCGGGTAGCCACTCGCTGCTCAAGCTCGTCGTGGACCTCCTTGAGTTTAACCTGGACTCGCTCCTGTTTTTGTTCGGCCACCGACAAGGAGCGGGCGCCAAGATAGACAAGCGTGACAAAGGTCGTGACATTGGCCATCGCAAAAATGGACAGACCGAACTCGAATCCGTACCAACCGGCGCGTTCACCCAAGAGCCGCAACCAACCGATGACGTAAGGGATGAGTATGGCGGCCAGGCCGTAGCGGCGAGCCATGCTGCCGCTCGTGGTCGAACTCTGCAGCAACCGCATAAAGCCTCGCTCCTTGAACGAGCTGCAAAGCCCCACACAGAGAATGAGAAAAGCGATCGCGGTATGCAGCGCGACGGCCGTGAAATCTTTCACCTGGTACAAGCTCGGCGCCCGATAGGTATACCCGATTATCGCCAGCCAGGCGATGAAGGCTATGATGGCAGCGAGCGTCTGGGCCCAAAGTTCCTTGCTCGAACTGCCGCGGAGCGCTAGGGCGAGGCCAAGGCAAACAAAGTTAAAGGCGCTGATTGGCGCCATTCGTCCAGCCACTTTGGTGCTCCAGCGATCATGAATGAGACAGTCGTCGATCCCGAGAGAAATCCCCGCGATGTATTCCCACAGCGTCATGGCACCGATGAGGGCGACCATAACGGCCAGCGCACTTGAGAGATTCCGCCATCGTCTGTTGGCGCCAAGCGGGCCCACCGTCAGCAAATAAAGACTTAGCCCGGCCAGGCAAAACGAAAGCGCCGCGTTCATCTTCATCGCCTCCAGTCCGGGCAGCATCGTCCTCAATTGCGGCAAGTCGAATACCCAGCCCGCAATGACCGCAAGCCCAATGGCCACGACAGACCAAGCCGCGCCACGGACTATAGGCAGGCAGTGCTGGGCCTCTGAGGGGTGCGCTGAGGGGTGCGCTGAGGGGTGTGACGGTGAGAGCGTTGAGTCGGCGGGCATGGGCATGAGGAAATGACAATTCGGCAAATACATTGTAGAGTGGCTTCCTGCCTGCGCGATCGAGCCTCCCTGTTTTGCCTGGATATGTCCCACTCGCCTCCCCGGCAAAGCAACTGGCGAGCCAGTTGGCGATGCACAGAGATGCATTGGCCGTTATTGCCGCTTTCTGAGGTTGTGTCGTTTTTAACCCGTAAATGGCTCGCGGAGATTAGCTCCGGGTGGGCGCATCGCCCCACTGCCATGAAGTTAAGAACAAAGAACCCATTTCCATGACCAAAATAAAAGTCAGCCATGGCTAACAAGTGACGGTCGGAGCGATTCCGAGCGCCGAAGGTGCGAAAAGGTGAAATCCCATGGCAACGCCCAGGGCAACAAGCGTTAGCGATCGGCGGCCTGTAGGGCCTCGATACCCGTGCGATTCCACGGCCGTTCACCCACCGTCGCGCCGACCGATTCCTTAACTTAATGGCAGTGGCGCATCGCCCGGGGAGACGGTGAGAGCAGGCAGGCGAAACCCTTGCGGGTGAGTACCGGATTCCAGCCCCCCCTCGGGTCGATTATTCAAAAATGGCCAAACACCAGTCCGCCCCGCCATCGCCGGCAGCGGGTAAAAGGCCGAACTGGGAGCCATAGGAACATTCCCCCATTCGCAGAGAAGCCCTGCGGATCGACCCAGGAGATCAAGTCAAGAGGCGCGACCTCAAACCCCACTAACGGTCTTCATTCAAAATACCGTCGTCCACCTTCTTTGTGCCGAGCTCTGGGCGCCGCAAGACGATTTCCAATATCTGGCCGTCCACAGCTCTCACCTGCGCGGTGCCGTCGCCAATGCGCACGAGCTGAACCCGAGGCGCTGTGCCCCTGGCCTTGAGGTATTCCCCTTCTGTGTAGGAACGCCCATTAATCACAGCCAATGGGGGCGACCCCAGCAGGATACTCGTCAGCAAAAAGCTTTTAGGATCGAGGACGATTTGTGGCGCTACCACCACTGCCACAGCCTGCGCAGGCGCTGCCTGCTTCTTCACCCAACCGATCGGCCACAGCGGCGGCCGTTCAGCCTCCGCTAATGTAAAGGAAGACCGCTTTTTGAGCTCATACGTGCCGGTGCTTTTCGGCGCGGGCTCCTTCGGCGCGGCCAGAGCTGAAGCGGTGCTAATTAAGATTAAAGGCAGCCAAAGGTGTGATGCGCTCATTTTCTAACGATGCTGTTCAATGTCATGGTCACATGCTGGGATTCCACATCGTCACGATTAATCTCAATCGCAAAATTGGTAATCTCCACCAGCAATTCGGCATTTTCAAACTCCGCCAACGCCTTGCCAAAAGGCACAAACTCCACCTTCGGAAACTCCAGCGACCAGCCGCTCTGCACGTAACCCAGCAAATTCTTATCCGGAGTCATCCCAACCAACCGGGTCGTCACCTTATCCACATTGCGGGCCTTATAAAACTCCGCCACTCGCGGCGGAAACCAAGCCACCGGGGCGCCCTCCGGGATCGTCGCGTTAAGCTGCTTGATGACATCCTGCGCACCCACCGACCTGATCTTGTTCGCGGCCGATTGCTTAATGAGCTTATCCGCCGCCTCGATCTTTGGGGTCAGTTCCAACGTCTTCTTTTTGACCGCCTCTTGCTGGGTCATGAGCGGTCCCAGCAGGACGGCAAAGTAAGCGTATACCAAGAATGCCAGCAGCAATGCCGACAATACCATCTTCTGGATTTGATCTTTTCCGAGTTTCATTTGGGCCTACGTTCCTTTTGCTCTACGTGGTGCGACCTTTGGGGCGGCATCCTCACCCATCCCCAACTGTACCGTGATTTGATAAAGCGCGGTCGGCTGAGACACTCCACCCACGAGAACTGACGCTGTCCCATCCTCAAGACTCCGAAAAGTCACCGATGCAGTTTTAAACTGTTTGCTAAACTCGTCCTCCAGAGACTTGCGCAACCCTTCCGCTGTCTTCCGCGGATCGGCGCCGGCCGATACGCCTTCGATATTGATGGTACAACGCCGACTCGCGTCCGGCTGCACTTCCCCCGACAGCCGCGTAATCTGGATATCGGGCTGCGCCAATTTCGTGACCTGATCGAGCAGCGACGCCCAATAGAATCGGCCCTCGATCCGCTTAACGAAGGCCTCGCTGAGCATCACCGCCTGGGTGAGTTCCGCCGTGCTTTTCTCGGCGGCTTCGGCCGCCTTCTCCACCTTTTCATAGCCCACCTTCGCCTGCTCATAATCGGTGCTGATACTGTGCATCACCGTCTGCTGCCAGATGTAGTATACAGCGAACATCGCCGCGACCCCCCCTATCGCCATCATTCCCAGCTTTAGCGGGTCACGCGCTTTCGCCAGTTTATCCCTCTCGATTTCGTGATTCAGGTTGAGATGCAGAGCCATGATTACTGGGCTTTAAGGATTTCGGCTGCGGCACCGCAAGCCACATGCAGGTTGAGCGATTCGAACTCGAACTGTTGCGCCCGGCCTCCGGAAAGCGTCACTTCGCATTTTCCAAAGGGATTCCAAGATTCGCAGGGCAGGCGCACCTCCTCGCTCATCAGACTCAGTAACGCTTTCGACTTGGCCGTGGCCCCGGAAACATAAAGGCGGACGATGTTTTCCTCGTGGCGCCCCTCAAAGAATCCTATCGAGTTTGCAATTTCACGATTGAGAACAGCCAAGGCCAAACGCGCATTCTCCACCATCAACTCATCATCATGCTCAAGCGCCGCAAGCACCGCCTCCTGACTCTCCCCACTCATCGCCACCAGCGTCTCCATCAATAGCCTGCCCCCGCAATCAATCGACCGCACCAACACCAGTTCCCCCTTCACTCCCACCATCACCGTCGTGGTCGTATGCCCTATATCCACAAGGAAAAACGGGCCGTCCTTAAAGACATTCGGCTGCGCAAATTCAAAGGCATTAAAGACACAAATCGGGGCCACCTGTAAGCGGCTCACAGGAATCCCGCTCCTTCCACAGGCCTCGGCAATCTGCGTGATTTCAATGCGCGGCACGCCGCCGACGAGATAATTTAACTGCCCGCCACCACCGGGCTTCGGTACCGAATTGCGGGACGGGATCCAATCACAGTCGAGCACCAAGCTGCGGCAATCCTGATTGAGCAGCGCCATTCCGTTGAGCCGCAACGCTTCACGCAACAGCGTCGGCGGCGTCTCCGGCTGCTCGATAATCCGGATCAGCGCCTTAGCGCTCGAAATCGCAATCCCGCAATGCTTCGAGGCCCCCCCCATCTCCTTGAAAAGCGCCTTGAGCTCACGCTCCAACGCATCTCCGTCTGCACATGGCTCAGCGAGCGTCCGCACAGCGTAATTCGTAACCGCAAATTTATCAGCGCCGCGCCGTTGAATCAGCACCGCCTTGAGCGCATGTCGGCCAAGGTCCACGCCGATGACAGAATTAGGGGGTTTTGCCATTGCCCCGGACGATAAGCAGGCCCAGTGCCGTCGGCTAGTCGGTTTTTAAAAGTTTTTCGCGTTCCCCGGGCGTCCCGGCTCCGTCCCGGACGCACCCGCTCTCGGCAGCTCCGAAGCCGCGTATTGCAAAAATAAGAACGCAACGGTCACGGCTCCCACGAGCACCACCAAACCGACCACTAAAACGAGCACGCGCTTATTTAACGAGCTGCTTTCGGAATGCTTGCGATTGCCCCGGCGCAACGCTATTTCCATGTCGAGCATTTTCAACAACTGCTCCGGATCAGGCCCGGGACTGGGGGTTTCGGTCATAAAGCGAAATTTAGGATTGTGGACGGCGGCGCTTAAAAAGCTTATTTTGCGCCCGGCGGGACTCCAAGTGTCAAAGCCCCCGTAAAAACCTGAGCCCTTCCATCGCAATCACCACCGCGCCTTCACAAGAGATCACTTCTACGATCATGCAGAACACTTTCACGCATAAACTCTTGATGGCGTTAATCGCCGGCTTCGCTGCGGCCTGCTTGCTCTGGGCATTTCGCCATATCGTCAACCAAGCCTTCTACGAATCCAACGAAGGCTGGCGCGAAATGTTTAACACCCCAAAAAAGGGCCGCTAAAAGCCGCCCCGCGCAACCCAGGACGAGCCGACCTCCCCGTCGGCTGCGCAACCCCGACAG
>JAYTYG010000069.1:0-4946 GCA_043742585.1 Spartobacteria bacterium | reverse complement strand
CGGTTGATATTTTCCCGGCCACCCTCCTGGAAAAACCGGGTCATCCGAGCGCCGATCGCCTCAGGAAAATCGCTTAAGTCCGAGGGCTCGTCCTGCCCGGAGCCAGACAGGACCAAGAGTTGCGGGCGAGGCACATCGTCCCGGAGATCGTCCAGTGCTTGGATGAGATGCGGAAAATAAGCCCGCCCCCCGAGCAGGCGCAGCACAACCACGCGGGCATGCCGGATTACGTGATCGAGGTAATGATCCGCCGCCACCGGCTGTCGCAACGGCCCGGCGTGGGCGAGTCGCAGCCTGGCCCCAAAACGCGGGATCCAAGCCGCCGCGACCGAAGCCAGGTCAGTATCTGCTGCGCTGAGAAAAACAATTTCACCTGGCGTTTGCGCCGTGAGTATTAGTTCACGTTCGGCGTCTAACGCTCCCGGCTGGGCGGCAGTCCAATGCATCGCGAGCTTAAACGTCTATCCCCAATGGTTTGAGTGCGGTGATCATTTTCTCGGGAGTCATATCTGAACCGTGCCACCGTGACCAGCGAGCACAGAGAACGCCTAAACAGGGGCACTGCCGCTGTTTGGTGCGGGTGAACAAGTTGTGTAAAAGCGCTGTCATCTGAAAAGCACAGTCATAACGCACAGTCATCTGAAACGCGCCGTCATCTTGAGCGGAGGTCGAGCACCGCGAGGCCGGAGTCGAAAGACCCCGTCTGCAAATGGTGACGGCCGCACTAACTCTTTTACCCGCCAGTCGGTCCGGGTGCTGCAGCTAACCTGAAGCTCCACGGGGTCCTTCGACTACGCTCACTCGTGGGACTCCTGCGCTACGCTCAGGATGACTCGTGTTTTTGTTTATCAACTGCGGCGGCCTACGCTAGCCGATCATTCCCACAGCGAGCCGGTCCCTTCGTTCATCAACATTACCACGGCTTCGCGGGGCAAATGATAGCCGATGAATACCAAGCTCGAGTCCGCCTTGGGCCCATGCGTGTGAGTATCCGGTCCATGCTCGTGACCATGCTCATGCTCATGCTCGTGGTCATGTTCATGCTCGGCCGCTTCGAAATATGTATTCACACGAGACCGGACGGCCTGCAAAACCAAGCGCTGATGCTGACCAGCAATGGCCGCAAATCCTTTGGCGCGGAGCACTGGCTGCTTAAGAGTCACATCGCGTAATGCCGCTTTGAGCCGGTCCGCATCCTGGGGTTGCGCGCAACGCAAGACGAAGGATTGCCAGCCGGTATCATGCTCGTGGAAATGGAGATGAGTATGTTCGCCATGCGCATGCGAAGACAGGCCGCTGTGAATATGCCCATCGAACTGCCCCTGATCGGCCAGCGGCTGATCGATCTCCAACGGCATCACCTGGACCGGGCCATGATGATGATGCCCATGCTCATGACTATGAGCCACCACCGGCTCATCATGGACGTGCAAGCCCATGCACAGGCGCGTGTCTAACTGAGCATGATAGGCTAACTCCAAAAAGCGCAGCTTAGGCGCTTTCAGCCGCACCAATTCTTCCGCCCGCAACAACGCCGAATCGGATAACTCATCTATCTTATTTAGAATCACCACATCCGCATTTTCGAGCTGCTCGTTGAGGATCGAGTCCACCGACTCCAAATGCACCGCGCCCTGATTTTCCTCGGTACCGGGAATAGGCCGACCGTTCTCCAACTCGCCTGCCAGTAACTGCGGCGTATCGACCACGGTGAGAACCGCGTCGAGTTGAAAATCATTGCGGATTTCCGGCCACGACAGCGCGCGCATCACCGGGGTAGGCAAAGCCAGCCCGGAAGTCTCGATCAATACATGATCGATCTCATGCTTGCGCGCCTGGAGCTGCTTCATGATGGGCAGGAAATCATCATTGATCGTGCAGCAAATACAGCCATTTGGCAGGTCATGAATCTCCACCCCACAATCCTGCCCGGCTGTGCGCAACAGCGCGCCATCGACCGAGACCTCGCCAAACTCATTGACCAAGACAGCCAGGCGGCGATCCGGATTCTTTTTCAACAACCCACAGATCAAGGTAGTTTTGCCCGAGCCGAGGAAGCCTGTAATAATAGTGACGGGGATCTTCATAAGATAGATGAGGCAACCCGATTAGTGACCGGCGCTCTCGATGATATTAATCATGAAATCATTTACGCTGGGAAAGAAGCCGACCACGACAGCTAGTGCCATGACAGCGAACCCCGAATAACGATAGACTTGGGCATTGCCCAGGCGCTTCAAGCCGAGCCCGAGGCCGAGACCGACGCCTTGCAGACACAGGGCCGAAAGCAAACAGCCCACGATGAACACCGGCAGGTTATGCACAAACCCGTCATTGGCGATCAGCGCATGGCCATGACAGAGCGCGAAGAACGCCAAGACACCACCAGTGAGCAACAGCGACAGGCGCGATCCCCATGCCAGCATCCCGCCGCACACGGCAATGGAACCGAGGATGGCCCATTCCACCAACGGCACCGGCACACCCAACAAATTTAAAACGCCCCCGCCCAAAATCGAGGCGGTGAAAATCCCGGGCAATGCCCAGAGGGCGCGGCCACCGAGTTGAGCGGCGATCAAGCCGACAGCGATCGTGACCAGCAAATGATCCAGCCCGTGAATGGGCATGCTCAATCCCTGCAGCATGGGTTTATCGAGCATGAACTCGGCATGATGGGCGTGGAGCATCGCTGGCGCTCCCAGGATAAAAGCCAGGAACAGGCCACTACGGATTGATTGGGAATGATGTTTCATAGAATTTAGATCGTTTCTGAGGTGAGTTTGTATCTGTATATTTCGGGTCTGGGAAAATCGGTATTTCTTAGCAGGATTACTCATGCTCAAGCAACGGGGATAACGCCTCCAGAACACCTTCAAAATGGGAGGCTTTCTGCGGGTAATTTAGCACCGGCCGATCAATGACAATCAACGGAATGCCCAAGACTTTCGCCGCCTCTGCCTTGGCCTCAAACCCGCCGGCCGCGCCGGACTCCTTGGTCACCACACAGTCAATCTGCCAGCCGCGCCACAGCGCCTCATTGAACTCCCGGGTAAATGGCCCCTGCATCGCACAGACATGGGAGCGCGGGATTTGCAGACGCAACGCGCTCTCCATCGAACTCGTCTCCGGCGCCAAGCGCACGAACCACTCCCGCTCGGCCGCGCCGGGCGCCTCAATAAACCGGTGCAAATCTTTACTACCGGTGGCTAGAAAAATCCGTTGCCCCAGACTGATCGCCCGAGCAGCGGCTTCGTTCATATCGCGGCAGCGGATGACTGAGGGATCCAGTTCAGTGGCGGGCCGCTCGTAACGCACATAAGGAATCTCTAACTCCTTAGCTAACTCCATCAACTGCGCAGAAATCTCCGTGGCGAACGGATGCGTCCCATCCACAATCGCGCGAGCCGCCGAGTCCCGGAGCTCTTTGCGTCGGGCTTCCACTCCCATCCGGCCGGAGCGGATCTTGAGCCCGGGATAATTCTCCGCCACCACTTCGCGACCATAATCCGACGCAGTAGAAACCATCACATCCAAACCGGAATCAGCCAATTTCCGGGCGAGCGCATTGCCGTCACTGGTCCCCGAAAAGACCCAGACCGCACCGGGACAGGAGAGTTGCGGGGAGACGGGCCGGGACTCGTCCCAGGCATTATAGCCACGGGGAGTATAGATATAGCCCCGCTTTTTCCGGGTAAACCGGTTACCGACGATCACCGTGGTCAACATATCGAACTGGCGCGTGGCCAACTCTTCGAGCGTACAGATAGAAGTTTCCTGGCCTTCGCGATAGCCATTGCGCACCACCCCGCACAAGGTTTGCGGATTTTTATGTTCGAGGAAAATCGATAGGATTCTATACACGCCGTCCTGGCGTTGCCGACTTTGCACATTATAAAGTGCCACCGCCAAATCCGCTTGCGCTATATGCCGGGCGCGTTCCTCGATCCACTCCCACGGACAGAGCAGATCGGACAGCGACAGCGTTGCAAAGTCATGGGAGAGCGGCGATCCGAGCAGCGACGCACAGCTATTAGCCGCAGAAATCCCAGGCACGAGCTGACATTCAAATCGGTCCTCCTCGGACATTTCTTCAAAAGCGAGCGCAGCCATGGCATAGATCCCTATATCGCCACTGGACACCAAGCTCACGACCCGCCCGGCGCGAGCCAGTTCAATAGCCAGGAGCGCGCGCTCCTTTTCCTTGGTCAGCGGCAGGGTGTGGATCTCTTTGCCTTCGATCCATGGCGCCACCCAGCGGAGATACAGATCATAGCTAACCACCGCGTCACTTTGTTCCAACGCAGCTTTGGCCATCGGCGCAATTAACTCCGCCGTGCCCGGCCCCACCGAGACCAAATATAGTTTACCAAGCGAACTCATAAATAAGGACTTTCTTCCACCAAAGCTATAGTCACCCCGTCCAAGACAGTTTTCGGGACAATTAGTTTACCGCGATAAGTTGCCAATAAAGCACAAGGCTCGCAAACGCCATCCACCCCAATACTCGCTTTCACCCAATCGGACGGTTGCGTCACCCAAGGACGACTGGCAACCAGATCCCTGGCAATCACCCGCAACGGCAACGCCTGAGCCTTGCACCATTGGAGCAACCCGACCTCATGCGACTTGAGATCGATCGTGGCGATCTCGCGCACCTCGGCCAGTGCGCGCGAGGCATTAGCCAAAACCGCGCGGATCGCTGTATCAATCTGCAGGGCGCTCACGCCACGGCGACAGCCCACACCCACGACCAGCGGCTTTAAAGTTTCAGTGGCAGTGGTGATGACAGGCACAGCCCCGACCAGATTAGCGACCTGGTAAGCCAACGCGTTCGCCCCGCCCTCATGGCCACCCAGCAACGACATCATCGAGTTGCGCGTAAAAATCCGCACTCTGCGTCGACAGGCGGCGAATGCTCAGCGGCGCAGTCATGGCTTACCGCCGGG
>JAYTYG010000068.1:0-6990 GCA_043742585.1 Spartobacteria bacterium | reverse complement strand
GGCGGACGTTCCAGGGGGCGCGGCCGTGGCTGTGAGCGAAAGTTTTGCAAGGAAGTTCCATGTCGCAGACGGCGGTCGCGTCACGCTGAACAGCCCTCGCGGCCCAGCTTCATTTGAGGTGGCGGGAATCTATGCGGACTACTCGCGGGATCAAGGCGTGGTGCTCATGGCGCGGGGCTTGTTTGAGCAGTTTTGGAACGAGCCTCAGGTGCATTCGCTCTCGGTCTATCTGCAGCCGGGGTTTAAGCCGGAGCCGCTGATTGAGGCTTTCAATAGTCAGTTCAGCCAGGGGGGCCAGTTGGCGGTTTATTCCAATGGCGCTTTGCGACAGCGGATTTTGAAAATATTCGATCAGACTTTTATGGTGACTCACATCCTGCGGACCATCGCTGTCCTGGTGGCTCTGGTGGGAATCTTTCTCACTGTCAGCACCCTGGTGATTGAGCGCTCCCGGGACATCGCGGTCCTCCGGGCCATAGGCGCGTCCCGGGCCCAGATCCAGGGGCTGCTAATGAGCGAGTCCGCAATGATCGGCGCGTTGGCGTCCGCGCTCGGTTTGGCGGCCGGCGCTTTGTTGTCGCTGGTCTTAACCTGGGTGGTGAACCCGGCGTTTTTCGGATGGACGATCCAATTGCAGGTCCCCTGGGTCGCACTTTTGGCGACGCCTTTTTGGATGATCCCAGCCGCGATCGTGGCGGCGTGGTATCCGGCTTGGCGGGCGAGTCACGCGCCCATCGCGCAATGCCTGCGTGGCGAGTGATGGGGGGGAGGGGAGGGGAGGGGAATTATGAAGGATGAATTATGAATTATGAAGGAAGAGTCGCCGCGTTCTCCGAATCTTCATCCTCCATCCTTCCCAAATCCGGGCGGCTTTGGAGCTGGGCTTGTAAGGAAACGTGCCCGAATTAGCGCGCGGCGTCAGCGAGCGGCTTGACGAATTCCATCAAGCGACTTACCAGATCCGGGCTCTGCCCATACTCGGCAATGCGTTTAACGATCGCGCTGCCCACCACCACTCCATCCGCGTGCCGCGCAACTTCCTGGACGTGTTCCGGGGTCGAGATGCCAAATCCCACCGCAATCGGGAGCGTGGTCGTTTTCCGGATTTCGGCGATGCGTTCCGGTAGGGAGGTGGCGACTTCCGAGCGCTCCCCGGTGACGCCTTCGCGCGAGACGTAGTAGATAAAGCCGCTGGCGCCTGCTGTGAGTTGCGCGATGCGCGCGGGAGGCGTGGTTGGGGCAATGAGCCGGATGCGTTTTAAACCTGTTCGCTGTTGTAGCTCGCTGTTTTGGGCGTCTTCATCGGGCGGTAAATCCAGAATCAGCAGGCCGTCTACGCCAGCGGCTTCCGCGTCCTGCTGGAAGCGCTCGAAGCCGTATCGGTAGATGGGATTCATGTAAGTGTAGAGCACGATGGGAAGTTGCGAGCTGCGCCGGATTTCACGCACGCATTCGAGCACCCCGTGAACTGTGGTGCCTGCGGCCAAGGCTCGGGCGGCGGCCATTTGGTTGACGATGCCGTCGGCCAGCGGATCTGAAAACGGAACGCCTAGCTCGAGGATGTCGACTCCCACTTTTTCAAAGCCCAAAGCGAGTTCGAGGGTGGCTTGAAGGCTGGGATCCCCGGCTGAAATATACGCGATGAGCGCGGTTTTTCCTGTGGCCCGGAGTTCGTTGAATTTTTGGTCGATGCGGTTGGGCATTGGATCGCGGAGCATTGGGCTGCGGAGTGTGTCTTGAAAAGACGCTCAGGCAAGTCCGCGCTTTAACGCATTGACGCCGGGTGGGCGGGCGTCGGGAAAAGTCAGTTGGCAAGAGTGTCCGGGCGCATTAACTTCCGCGGCCTTATGAAAATCCTAACTCTTTTAGCACTGTGCGGCGTGGCATTTTTGATCAGCGCATGTGAGCAACATCCGTTGCCGGAGTCTGCTGCAAAGCCTGCGGAGCATAAGCTTGAGGGCACGAAAGAGTCAGAGAAGCACTAAGCGGTGGCGGCCCGCTGGCCTCCGGATTTCGTGTCGGTGGTCGGCTGGATGGCTTAGAAGAGCGTTATTAAACGTATTTCTCGGGTTTGGCGGAAGTTTCGCTATCGTCCCGCAGATCCTATGACTTTGGTCGTGAGCGCGCGTAGGATCCCCGGCGCCACCCGGGCGATGCTCAATATCATGGAGGCGCTCCTGGGGTGCGTGGCGGCGTAGCGCGAAAATTCGTTGACCCACAGTCGGCCGCGGTAAAGCGCCCGGTGCGCGGCTGGATAGGCGTGATCGGTGCCGGAAACGAGATGCCTGGCGGCCAATTCCCCGGAGGCGAGCGCGTAATAAATGCCTTCCCCGGTGAATGGCTCGACGACCCGGGCGGCGTCGCCGACCAAAAAGAGTTGGCCTTGGAGCGGAGCCACCGGGGCTCGCGCCAGCGGACTGATCGTGCGCCAAGGGTGATCTGCCGGGATCGTGAAATGGGCGTTCGCCCAGCCTTTCAGGGACTCAATGTTCGGCGCGCGGCCCACGAGACAGAGGTTGAGTTGGTCGTCGCCCACGGACGCCGTCCCGCAATAACCGTCTGGCAAAAATCTCAGCGCTACTCGCGCCCCGAACCCGGCCGGAGCCGGGATGTGGGTTTGCAGCCCGATGCGATCTCTGGCGGGTTTTGGGAGTCGGCCCAGCAGGCGGGCCACGGTGGAGTTGCGACCGTCGGCCGCCACGAGTTTCGGGGCTTGGAAAATTTGTTTTCCGGCGTGCACCGTCCAGAGATCGCCTGAATCGACGTGAGTGACCGCATGCTCCTGAAAAACGTGGGCGCCGAGTTCCTGGGCGCGAGCGAGGAGGAGTTGATCGAGCAGACTGCGTTTGATGGCGATCTCGCCGCGCCCCGGGAGCGAGCGGGACGCTCCGGGAGCGAGTGGCACGCTCAATACGCGGCCCCGGAGGTCGATAAATTCCACGGATTCGAGGACGGAATGGGCGAGCCGCAGGACGCGTGCGCTGAGGCGGAGTCGATCCAGGATTGGCCAGCACGCAGGGTTGAGGCAATCGCCGCAGACCTTTTCCCGTGGGAAAATGGTGCGTTCGAGGAGGGCGGTTTTGAGGCCGGCCTGGGAACAAAGAGCGGCACAGGCGGCACCGGCGGGGCCTGCGCCAACGATGACGACATCAAAAAGCATGACTGAGTCTTAACGCAGGATGGGAGAGAGCGGGTGCGAAAATTATTTTAAAGTGGCGGTTGAAAATCAGCTTAAAGCGCATGTTGACAGCTTGGTTTGCCCCGCTAAGGTTGCCGCTCTTTTTCTCGGAAAACCCATCATCACCCAAGGCCTATGAAACGTACTTATCAACCCTCTAAACGCACTCGTAAACGTCAGTTTGGTTTCCGTGCGCGCATGCAGTCCAAAAATGGCCGCGCCATTCTATCCCGGCGCCGCGCCCGTGGCCGGAAGCGTTTGCTGCCGAAGGGTGTTGAGATCCATTACGCTCGCCACACCGAGGCCTGAGCGCGGAATCTCAGGTGGGTGGCGGAGCAGGGGAGGGTGTTGAGCCCTCTCCTGCTGCCGTCAATGGGCGTGTTCGACTTGGGTTTCCCAAGTCGGTCCGACTCAAGCAAACTGGTGAGTTTCAAAAACTCAAGCGCGAGGGTGCTTCGTTCCATGGCAAGTTCATGGTGCTAAGTATTCTCGCTTCTGCGCTTCAGGGGCCGACTCGTGTCGGCCTCATTACTTCTCGGCGCGTCGGGCCTGCGGTGGTTAGAAACCGGGTTCGACGGCGTCTTCGGGAAATGGCGCGTTTGGATCGGCCTCTATTGCAGCCCGCATTTTGGTTTGTCCTCATTGCGCGCCAGCGCGCTGCGGGTGCCACTTTTGATGAGTTGCGCCAAGAATGGCGCGCGCTGGCGGTTCGCGCTGGTTTGCTCGCCGCCGATCCCGGATGTTTTTGATCCGCTTTTTGATCCGCGGTTATCAACTGCTCCTTTCGCCGTTGCTCTCTTTTCTGGGCGGGCCGGGATCCGGTTGCCGCTTCGAGCCCAGTTGTTCCCGTTATTGTCTTGAGGCGCTCGAAGTCCATGGGCTGCGGCGTGGCGCTTGGCTCGGGATTCGGCGTCTGGCGCGTTGTCAGCCGTGGGGCGGACAGGGTTATGATCCTGTGCCTGTAAATGGACCGGATGGTGGGGCGCCGGATTCGGGCGCAAAAAAATCTCAATGCTGCAAATGACTAAACTAGATTCGCTCCGCGCCATAGGCTCGGGGCTTCGCAACTTTTGTGACGGTTATGGATCGTAAAGGAATTATTGGCATCATCCTGAGCATCGGGCTCTTTGTTTGGTTTCAGGTTTATATTCAAAAAACCAAAAACGCGCACGATGCTGCGGTCGCCGCCGCTGCCATCGAGGAAGCCAACGCGCCCAAGCCGACCCCGGTGGTTCCCGCCGCTGATAGCCCTGCACCCGCAGTCGCTCCGAATGCGACGGCCGCCAGGACCAATCCGATCGTTGAGCAGCCTGCCGCGAAGATCGATCTCCTCCGCACGCCGACGGTCGAGTATTCGTTCACCAACCTCGGTGGCGGTATTTCCAACGCCCGGCTTCCCGGGCACAAGGCCGAGGCGGAGGCCCAAGTCATCATCAACGAGTTTGGGAAGTTGCCGATTGGAGCCATCAGCGAGCTGGCCGGGGAAGGTGCGACTGAGCCGTTCGTTGCCAAAGTCGATGCTGCGGCGGGCGAGATCGTATTTGAGCGCACGAACGCGCTGCAGTTGCATACCAGCAAGAGGTTTGTGCTTCCTAATCTCGCGGGGGCAGATTCCGAGACATTGCTGCGGGAGGAATATCGCATTCGCATGGATGTGACATTCACCAACCGCGGGGAGCAGAGCTTGCAGGTGCCGGCTTACTTTGTTTCCACGGGATCTTCAGCGCCGATTCATCAGCGTGACCAGGCTACCTACACCTGTTTTAATTATTATCGGGAGGGCAACCAGTCCATCGATGCGAATTGGTTCGGCTCAGGCATCCCTGTGGTGGGCCACGCGGATCGCTCGGTCTTTACAGAGGCGGCTGGCGGGATTCTTTGGGCCGGCGTGACGAATCAATATTTCGCGTCGCTTGTGTCACCTGTGGCTGATTTGAAGTTAAGCAGCGACGTGCTCGCCAAGCATCGCGGTTCGCAGGTCTGGGCCAGACGCTTCATCGTGGATGATCCGGCTTGGACTTCAGCCGGGCATTCGATTGTGGGTAAGGGCACGGCGGACCGTTTCGGGATGGATGGGGCGCTGGGGATGCCGGGCTTTACGCTGAAATCAGGCGAGTCAATGGCGCAGAGTTTCTATGTCTATACCGGTCCGCGGGAATTCAAGCGGCTCAAGCTGTTGGGCGGTAATGAAGATGAAGTGATGAATTTCGGGAAGTTCGCGGTTGTGAGCAAGACGCTGCTCAACTCGATGAACCTGCTGAAGGGGTGGCTGGGCAACTATGCCTGGGCCATTGTGGTTCTCACCCTGCTCATCAAGACGCTGCTGTTTCCGCTGCAGAATAAAGCCACGAACTCGATGAAGCGCATGCAAGCGCTGCAGCCGAAGATGACTGCGCTGAAGGAGAAATATAAAGACGACCCGACCCGCGTGAATGTGGAGGTCATGAAGCTTTATAAAGATTATGGCGTCAATCCGATGGCGGGTTGCATCCCCATGGTCGTCCAGATCCCGATCTTCTTCGGCTTCTATAGCATGCTGGGCGTTGCGGTGGAGTTGCGCGATAGTAAGTTTCTGTGGGTGAAAGACTTATCGCAGCCCGATACGGTGGCTCATCTCCTCGGATATCCGATCAATATCCTGCCGCTCTGCATGGCGGTGACGATGTTGGTGCAGATGGCGATTCAGCCCAAGCAGGGGGATCCCGCACAGCAACGCATATTCATGTTCATGCCGTTGATCTTCATCTTCTTTTGCTATAATTTCGCGTCCGCTTTGGCGCTCTATTGGACGGTGCAGAACTTGTTCTCGATCGCGCAACTGTATGCCACGCGCGGGCAGACCGTGCCGACCCTGGAGAAGATCGCGGGGTCTCCAAAGAAGGCGTAGCGCCGCCGATTTTTTGGAAGCTAACTGGATCCCACTCCTCTATATCTGGCCCCTATGAGCACTAGTACGAATCCCAAGGAAATCCTCGACACGATGCTTGGGTTGCTGGGCTTTGTGTGTGAGATCAAGGAATTTGAGAGCGATCACGGGCTGACGTTGCAGGTTTATACCGCGCAGAAAGAGCGTTTGATCGGCCGGAACGGGGAGCTGCTGGATGACATCCAGTTGCTGCTCAATCGCATTTTGCAGGCCCAGGATAAAGAGGTGCGCAGGGTGCAGGTGGACATCGAGCATTGGCGCGAGATTAAGGACGACGGCCTTGTGCATCGGGTCCGAATTCTGGCGGATGAGGTGCGCAAGACCGGGCGTTCGTGTCAGTTGGATCCGATGAATGCTTACGAGCGGCGCATTGTGCATAATGCGTTTAAAGACGATGCGGAGATCATGACGTGGAGCCCGCAGGAAGAATCCCGGTTGAAGCGGATCACTGTGCGCAAGCGTTCACTGCCGATTACTTAATAGCCCGGCTGCGGCCGAGCCTGTGAGCCTGTGAGCGAGTTGACGTGATTTGAAACGTCAATTGACAACCGATAGCCTCTTCTCTAAACTCCCGCTCCCACTTTTTGCGTGGGCCTATTTTTATTTTATGACCAGTTCTTTTATCGACGAAGCTCTCAAGGTGATCCCAAATCAACAACTCCTCGTGAACGTGGTTTCACGCCGGGTGCGCCAGCTCACTTCCGGGCATCGGCCGATGGTGGAAACTGGCCCGCGGATGGGGTTTTCTGATATTGCTTTGAAAGAGATCATCGAAGGCAAGATCAGCTACGAATTGACGCCGATTATTGAGCCAGAGATCGCGCTTTAATTCAGAGGGGAATTAGCGGGTTTATATTAGCGGGATTATATTGGCCGGGGCCAGTGG
>JAYTYG010000067.1:0-5521 GCA_043742585.1 Spartobacteria bacterium | reverse complement strand
GATTGCCTCGGCACGGGCCGGATCAGCTCTTGAACCTGCTCAAACGCCGACTCGGAGACGCCACGCAGCCCGCCCAAAACGGCGGCCAATTCGTCCCGGAACGGCTCTGGAACTCGGCTGGCACATTCGTCGAGATTGGGAAACGCCAGCACCAGCGCATCCGCCACTAGGCTGCGCTGCGCGACCTCCATCGCCGCTCCTGCGCTATTCAATATCGCCAGCGCGCTGCTAAACACCCCCGCCCAATCCCTGCCGCCCAGCGCCAGCTCCAAATCCACAAAAATCAAATCGCCCGCCGGAGCGATCGTCCGCAAATAAGCAATCACCTGCTGAGCCTCGGCAACTTGACCCTTCTCGCTGAGCTGACGGGCCAATCCGCGGTTGGCCTCAATCAGGCCAGGCAGATATTTCGCCCCATCCTCTTTGCATAGCTGCTTGTAAAGGTCGCGCGCCTTTCGGAAATGCCCGCCCTCCATTGCTGCCGTTGCGTCCACGGCCAGTTGCTCCGGCGAGCCTGTCCGCACACCCGTCGATGCCACTCCATATTTCTTATGCTTTTTCCCCATATCTATTCCGTATGATTTACCGCGAAAAAAAATACACGATCAACAAATCAGGAGGAAGCCTTTGTTTATAACCTCAGCATTCAAATTGATCCGCCCCCCGGCGACCTCGTCCCTGTTTGCAGTTTTCATCAGCCTGCTGACGCCAAATACCGCCACAAACAGTGTATCGGCCCTCGCTCTGCGCATGCGGGCACCAGAAATTAGGCGAGCCATCAGGACACCTCGATCGATTCCTCCACGAGCAACACCGGAAACCCCTCCCGAATCGGATAAAATGTCCGACCGTTTCCGCTCAATAATCCGGCGGCGATCGGCTCCGACACCAAGCGCCCCGCGCGGTCGCGCAAAGCCCCCGCCAAGCGCAGCGCTTCCAAACGCGACAAGGCAGCACCCGTGGCCCGAGTCAACGGCGAGCGACTCAAGGGGCATCGCAGCAAAGCCATGAGCTCCGGAGAAATTTCAAACGTCGATTCCATCGCGTTGCAGCTTCCTTCACTTTGTTGCACACCCAACCCTAGGACTTAAGAGCCCTGAAACCTGCATGGCGGCGCCCCCCCCGAAGTCATAGCGCCAACTCATGGCGCCATGAACCACGGAGCGCGACTTTAGTATTTTGGCACGCTGGAATCCACCTGGTCAGCCCAGGCCGCGATGCCGCCGTCCACATTCCAGAGCTTCCCAAAACCGGCTTCCTGCAAAAGCTTCAGCGCGCGGGCAGAGCGCACCCCGGTCTTGCACTGGAGCACGATTTCATCGGCAGAATCCAACTCGCTCATCCGCGAGGCCAGCTGCCCCAGCGGGATCAAGCGCGAATTTGGAATCCGGCAAATGTCGTATTCAAAAGGCTCACGCACATCCAGGAGCACGAACTTTTCGTTGCGATCGAATTTCGCCTTGAGTTCGGTCGCCGTAATGCTCGGCACATGGGATTCCTCCTCCTCGGCTGCTTTCGCCTGAGGAATGCCACAGAACTGATCGTAATCGATCAACTCGGTGATGCTCGGGTTCTCGCTGCAGACCGGGCACTTGGGATCCTTCCGCAGCTTGAACTCCCGAAACTTCATCTTGAGCGCATCGAAATGGATGAGCTTGCCGATGATCGGCTCACCGATGCCCACAATGAGCTTGATGGCCTCAATGGCCTGCATCACTCCGATAATGCCCGGCAACACGCCCAGCACACCGCCCTCCGCGCAGCTCGGCACCATTCCGGGCGGCGGCGGCTCCGGAAACATGCAGCGATAACACGGCCCGCCCAAATGCGGCGCAAACACTGTGCACTGCCCGTCAAACCGGAAAATCGAGCCGTAAACATTCGGCTTTTTCTGAAAAACGCAAATGTCGTTCGACAAATAGCGGGTCGGAAAATTGTCCGTCCCATCAATCACAATATCGTAGGGTGCCACGATCTCCGCCGCGTTCGACGCCGTAAAAAATGTGTCATACAAGTCCACCTGCACATTGGGATTGATCTCCCGAATCCTGTCCCGGGCCGAGTTCAGCTTTTTGCGCCCCACATCCTTGGTCCCGTGCAGGATCTGCCGCTGCAGATTGGAAAAATCCACGGTGTCGCCATCCACCAATCCCATCCGCCCAATCCCCGCTGCCGCCAAATACAGAGCGATCGGCGAGCCCAGCCCGCCAGTGCCGATGCAAAGCACGCTCGCCGCTTTGATCCGTTTTTGCCCTTCAAGGGTCACTTCCGGCATGATCAGATGTCGGGAATAACGGGCGATTTCGTCGTTACTGAATTCAATCCGCTCGGTGCGGCTAGGGTCGATGATGCTGCTTGCCATAAATTTGGGAGCGTGACGGTAGCACGACTTTCGCATTTGGGAAGCGACACCAACACATCAACTGCAATCTCCCGGGCGCACCTCGGCGCGTTTGCTCTTGGCGGCTGGAATTATGAAGGCCGAATAAAACAGAACGAGCAGCTCCGGACTTAACGCCACCTGCGTTCTCAGAATATTCATCGAATATAAGGACGTGGCTTTCCGCGCTTTGCCCGTAAAAGCACGGAGCTGCGCCCCAATCTGTCAGACCTCAGTCTTTGGCCTTGCCGCTCTATAAGGGCTCGATTACCATTGCAATATGTGTGTTGGGCTGACAGCCCGGCCCGAGTGTCCTTTTCCAAGCTGAGTTTTTCCGTTCTGAGCCGATAGCTGCTTTTCCTTCGCACTACGGAAAAACTTTCATCGGCGTGTCTACGGTTCGTTTCGTTGCACCTCGGTCGGCTTGCAGACTCATCCGGTCTTCCAACCCAGGCACACCTCTATCCGGCGGAGTTTTCCCGAATATGCAGGTCTGCGTCGCTCCTTGTATTCATCGAGCGCAGCCGCATCCCAGGAATCCTGTCCGAGTCGTCCTAGGCAACTGTGACCCCGGACGCTCCGCCTTCACATCAACCGAAAGTATCAGCCTCCATGAAACCTAATCAGTCCCGCTCCTCGGGCCGTCGCTCCGAGCGCGGACCCCGCCGTTCTTCGCGCGGCCGCGACGAAGCGCGCCCCAACAAAGCGCCCGCTAAATCGCCAGTCAAACGTTCCCTCTGGCAAAAGATCGTCGCCTTCTTCACCGGCGGCTCCACCTCTGACTCCCGTCAGAAAACCCAAAAGCCCGCCCCATTCCAATCCCCTCGCAAACCTGAATCGGTCGACGTCACCTCGCCCAAACTCTACGTGGGCAACTTGGCGTTCACTGCCACTGAGAGCGATCTTTCTGATCTCTTCAACGGCGTGGGCGCGGTCAGGAACGCCGAAATCGTCACCCACAAGGACAGCGAGAAGTCCAAGGGCTTCGGCTTTGTGCTGATGACAACCCTCGAAGAAGCCAAACGCGCAGTGATCGAACTTCACGACCGGGACTTTCTGGGCCGTAAACTCGTAGTCAGCGGAGCCAAGTCAGGAGACCGCGAGACCAACTACCGCGGTTAGTTTTCGCTGAAAGCCCTTAGGGGAAAGCCCGGGCATCAACGCCCGTCTAGGGAGGCTCACTGCAGAGTGAGCCTCCCTTTTTTATTGCCCAGGCCTCAACCCATCATAGCTCCTTGCGGAGACCTCTGCTCGATCTCTTCCCACCGTCCCGAAAAGCCTAACAACGTTCCTTTAAAAGAATTCCAAGACCCGAGCCCCCCTCCTCTACTTTGACTCGCTCAGCTCTCTCCCGTTTTTTCATCGTAGGCCCGACGGCTTCAGGCAAAAGCGATCTCGCCATCCAAATCGCCTCCCGTTGCGACGCGGAAATCGTCGGCGCCGATGCCTTCCAAATCTACGCCGGCCTCGATCTCCTGACTGCCAAGCCGCCAAAGGAGGATCTCGCCCGGGTGCCCCATCATCTCATTGGCGAAATCCCGCTCCAGGAATCTTGTGACGTCGCACTTTACCTCAAGAAAGCGACACAGCGAATCGCCGAGATCCAGAAACGCGGCAAAACCGCGCTCATCGTGGGCGGTACCGGACTCTATGTGCGGGCACTGACTCATGGGCTCGCGGATTTACCACCAGCGGACAATGATCTCCGCCAATCCCTTGAAGCCCGCCCCATCGCGACCCTTCAACGCGAACTGCTCGACCTCGACCCACTCGCCCACAGCCGCATCGACCTCAAAAACCCGCGCCGCCTAATCCGTGCGCTGGAGGTCTGCATTCTCACCGGTCGCCCATTCTCCAGCTTCCAGACCCAATGGGACACGGCCCCAGCAGACGCCGCGGGTATATTCCTCCATCCCCCCCGAGAAACCCTCCACGCAAGGATCAACTCGCGCACCGACAAAATATTCGCGCACGGAATTGAGGCGGAAGTCCGGGCCGTTTCATCTATAAGCGCCACGGCCCGCCAAACACTGGGGTTCTCATTGATCCAGGATCTAATCGCAGCAAAATCCACCCGGCAAGACTGCATCGATTCGATGAAAAACGCCACCCGGCAGTATGCCAAACGCCAGCTCACTTGGTTCGCGCGCGACCCCCATTTTGAACGCGTCGACATTGAAGAGACGGCCGGGCTAGAAGCTCTGGCGCAACGAGTTGCCGCCCAAATTACCAGCAGCAATTAGAGCCACACATCACCCTAGGATTCATCCGCGCTGAAACCATTGGCCTGAAGCCCATTTGTATCTCAAAGTTAACACTGAATTTCATTGAAATGAATTTCCTGTTTACCCATCGGACTGAACCCGTATCATCCAAAGCTATCAGCTTTCACTTACGTACAAACCCTGAGAAAACCCAGGAAAACTCTCCATTCTTACCCTGATCTCTATGGCCAAACCCTCGACTTCGACTAAATCCAAAGCAGCGCCGAAAGCGGATATCATCAGCACATCTGAGCCAATTAGCGCCAACACATCACCCGTCCCAGCCCAAACGGCTGAACCAGTAGTTCCAAAAACAGCCAAAGCGCAACCGGCCAAAAAAACGCAGCCGAAGCCCGCTGCCACAAAAGCCGCTGCCACACCTAAAAGAGCCCAATCGAAACCGGCCCCTCGCAAATTGGAGACCACCGAAACCATAGTTGTCTCGCGCGACGACGTGGCTCTCCGCGCCTACTTCATCTCCGAAAGCCGCAGGGAACAGGGATTTCCAGGGCGCGCAACCGCGCAACCGCGCAACGCCGGGCGTCATCGTCCGCGAAAATCTTCTCCCGCCGGTTGCCACGGGCCATGACGTGGTAAAATCCTCCCGCCATTTCGATTCGGATGTTGCGCGCCACGCGCAATCCCAATGCGTAAAATCAGGCGGCTATCAATTATTGATGCCTGACCCCTATTTCCTCGCGAGTGGGCCTATGCCAGAAGCTATGACTCCAGTAACCAGCGTGCCACCTTCCTTCCTCACTACCTTCATGACTATAACTTCCACCGTCCTCACTCCGCTTTGAACTACCTCACTCCTTCTTCCCGCCTACCCAAAACTGCAGACAACGTGTCGAGGCGCAACAGTTAGGCGACGGTT
>JAYTYG010000066.1:0-4409 GCA_043742585.1 Spartobacteria bacterium | reverse complement strand
CATTCGCAGCACCGCATCGGGCGGCTCGAAGGAGGTCGGTTGCGGGATATTTCTAATGATCGCTTCCTGGGCCGGATCAAAGAGTCCAGGCATTGGCTGCCAGGACTTCTTCAAATAAGGCATATCCCGGTGAGTGAGATGGAGTCCCGCCGTTTGACTGAGCACCAGGAGCTGGAACTGATTCACCACCGAGTAAGAGTGCGGAATATAGCGCCAACCTTCCACCCGTAGCGTGCGAGAATTGTCCATGGGTAGAGTTTCTTTGGGAATTATGAAGGATGAATTATGAATTATGAAAGCTAGGAGAACGCAGGTGGCGTTAAGCCCGAAGGCCTTTCTTCCTTCATACTTCATACTTCATACTTCATACTTCATACTTCATACTTCATCCTTCATCCTTCAAAACTCCCCCCAGGGCTTACGCATCTAAATTTTTCTGTATCAGCAGGACCTCATATATCCCAACGGGATTACGTCCTCCAGCCCAGGGTTGGCCCGCGGCTGGCCTACCCGGGGACTTTTGGGAATTATGAAGGATGAATTATGAATTATGAAAGCTAGGAGAACGCAGGTGGAGTTAAGCCCGAAGGCTTCTCTTCCTTCATACTTCATACTTCATACTTCATCCTTCAAAACTCCCCCGCCTGCCTTCCTCAGAAATATACATCCACGCAGGCGCGGATCCGCGACACCCATTCCCTCAGCCGCGTCTTGAGCGACTGCCGCAGGGGCACCGACCGGGACGCAAAACCCACCGCCTCAAGGCCGCAGGCTTCGGCCAGGAACAGCGCGCGCGCCTGATGGAAATCATCGGTAACGATCGTCACGCTGTTATACCCGAACACCTCCTTGGCCCGCACAATCGAATCCAGCGTGCGCAGCCCGGCGTCATCGCGCGTCATGAGATCCGGCGGCACCCCGCGCGCCACCAGAGCAGCGTGCATGGCGCCGGGTTCGTCATAATCTTTGCTGCGATGATCCCCGCTGAGGAGCAGGTGCCGGAGTTTGCCCGAATGAAAGAGCGCAGCAGCGGCGTCCATCCGGCCTTCAAAGAACGGATTTTTAAAACGCCCGTAAGGGAGCTTTGGCGAAGTACCCAGCACCAAGCCCACCGCTCCGTCCGGCAAGTCCTGAGGCCGACTTTTCAGATACCGGCCGCCGCGCCAAAGCACCCAAAAATTCAGACAGAGAGCCACCACGACAACCAGTCCCAGAGCCTTCCACGGCAAACGCCAGCGGCTGCCGGGACGGGGCGTGAGAGTCATCGAGCCGGGGCTCTAGCTCGGCAATGAATCGTCCAGAGCAGCGATCAACTCGCCAATGCTCTCGCGGGTTTCATCGCCCATATTTGAAATCCGGAAGGTCTTGCCCTTGAGCTTGCCGTAGCCCCCGTCGAGCACGATTTCGTGCCGATCCTTGAGGTTCTTCACCAGCGCCGCGACGTCGATGTTACGGTTGTTAGCCACGCAGGTCAGCGACTTCGAGCGGTAACCTTCCGGCGCAAAAAACTCGAACCCATTCCGCAGCACCCACTCCCCTACCATATCGTTGAGCTCGGAATGGCGGGCCTGCCGCTGGGCGACGCCCTCGGAGAAGATGTCCTCGAGCTTGGATTCGAGCGCATAGACATGGGAAATGCTGGGCGTGCTGGGAGTCATATCCTCGGCCTGATTCTTTTTGAACTCGATGAAATCAAAGTAATAACCGCGTCCCGCGATCTGTTCGGCGCGGGCAAACGCCTTTTCGCTGGCGCTAAAAAGGGCGAGACCGGGAGGCATGGCGAGGGCTTTTTGGGAGCCAGTGAGCAGGACATCGATCCCCAGTTCGTCCATGGGAATGGGCACGACTGAAAACGAAGACACACTATCGACGATCAAACGCACGTAGGGGAACTCCGCCACCACCGCACAGATTTCAGCGAGCGGCGACATCACGCCAGTGGATGTTTCATTATGGATCAACGTGATCGCATCGAACCCGCCCTGCTGGAGCTTCTCCCGGACCTGCGCGCCCCGGATGGGCTGACCCCATTCCACCTGCAACGACTCTGCTTCTTTGCCGCATCGCCGTGACACATCCAGCCATTTGTCCGAGAACGCGCCGCACATGCAGTTGAGCACCTTACCCGTGCCGACGAGGTTGCGGATGGAGCCTTCCATCACGCCCCAGGCCGATGAGGTGGAAAGAAACACGGGCTGCTTGGTCTCGAAAAGTTCCTGCAACCGCGGCTGTATCCCGCCGTAAAGCTTCTTAAAGTCGCCGCTGCGATGACCGATCAGCGGCTTGCAGAAGGCGCGGAAAGTCTTGTCGGAAACCTGCACAGGGCCGGGAATATAGAGCTTCATATAGAATTAAATATGGACGGGGAAAATGGGGTGGGACGTCGAAGGGCGCAGATAAAAGAGCAAACCCGCCCGCTTCGCAACTGCGCAGGCCGCCTGGGGCTTAACTCTCAGAGCGTGGCGTTTGTCCGGCAGTTTACGCCGGAGGCGGTTAAAGCCATTAGCCAGGGGGCTAGTTACGGATACCAGCCTCCCTCGGTTCGGCCCTTCCCTCATCTGTGGCGGAGAACCTTCAGATGACGGTGCGGTTCTGCGGGCCATTTGCGAAAATTGGCCCAGCTCCAGGCCCCTCATGCGTTGCCGGTGGTATTGAGCGCCGCCGCCTGGCCTATTTTACTGCGGGCACCTTTGGCGTGAAGTCCACAACCAGGGCGGCTTCAAGCACCGGTTTGAGCACTTCCACAAACGCTTTGTGGGCCGGATGCACCAGGTAGGCGTCGCGATCCGCCGCATTTTTAAAGGAGACGATCCAGCAGTCCGTGTAGCCTTGGTCAAGCCCCTCGGGACTCACGTTCGTGCCGTATTCCAGCGCTTCAATGGCCGGGATCTTTTCGCGCAGCGCAGCGAATTCTTCCACGACTTTTTGGATCTTTTCCTGGTCTGCGTCGGCTTTGAATTTGAAGTGCACCACGTGGCGGATGGCGCTGTCTGCAGCGAGGCTGGTGACGGTGAGCATGGCGATGGCGGCGAGCGTTGTGAGCGTGGTCAGGAGTTTCATTGGGGGCCGTGTTTTAGCCAGGAATCCGCATGGGAGGAAACAGGGATTTCTCTGTGGGGAATTGTCGGGAATTATGAAGGATGAGTGATGAGGGGAGAACCGCCTCGGGCTTAGCGGCCCCTGCGTTTTCCGAATCCTCATAATTCATCATTCACAATTCCTGCTGCGCTTCGCTGGGGCTCGGTCCGCGAAATCGCGCGATTTGGAGATTGGCGAAGCGCTATCGGGCGGCGGATGTTGCGCGTTGCCCATGAATCCTTTGACCGCTGTTCCCGCCACTGATCCGACTGAAATTTACCGTGTCCGTGACGGTTTGTATGGAGTGGATCTGCTCACGGCCGGGATTGTGCATTTGGATTTTTTCACGTGGCTGGCGGATCACCCGTCGACGCTGGGTTCAATCACCGTGCATTTCGGGATACATCTGCGGCCGGCGGATGTGATGATGACCTTGTTTACGGCGATGGGCTTGGTGACTCAGGCCGGGGGCTGTTATCATCTCACGCTGCGCGCCCGCGAGCATTTGGTCAAAGGGTCGCCATGGTATTTGGCACCTTATTATGCGGCGCTCAAGGATCGACCCACGACGCTCGATATGCTCCAGGTTTTGCGCTCCGGTAAGCCTGCCAATTGGGGCAGTTACGATGCCGCCGCGTGGGCGCAGTCCATGGAGCAGCCGGAGTTTGCCGAGTCGTTTACTGCGGCGATGGATTGTCGCGGCGTTTATTTGGGGCAGGCGCTGGCCAAGAAATGTGATCTTTCCAAAAGTCGCGCGCTGCTGGATATCGCGGGCGGTTCGGGGATTTACGCCTGCTGTTTGGTGGCCGAGCATCCGCAGTTGAAGGCGACGGTTTTTGAAAAGCCGCCGGTGGATCGTCTGGCGCGCGAGGCTATTGCGGGCAAGGGCCTGAGCGGGCAGGTGGACGTGCTTGCCGGGGATATGTTTGGGGAGGAGTTGCCGGGTGGTTACGATGTGCATTTGTTGTCCAATGTGCTGCATGATTGGGATGAGGCGGTCGTGCGCGATCTCCTGGCCAGAAGCCATCGCGCGTTGGCCCCGGATGGCCTGCTCATTATTCATGATGCGCATATCAACACTGAAAAGACCGGCCCGCTGCCTGTGGCTAATTATTCGGCGTTGCTGATGCATTCCACTGAGGGGAAATGTTATTCGCTCGGCGAGATGCGCACTTATTTCAATGCCGTCGGTTTCGATTGGCTGGATTTCCAGCCCACAGCGGCCGATCGCAGTATGATCGTCGCCCGGAAAGCCTGAGTCCTGCGGCAACGCGCGGAGGAGGGGGGGCATGGACGGAATGGACGCAGTGGACGCAGTGGACGCAGTGGAC
>JAYTYG010000065.1:0-18474 GCA_043742585.1 Spartobacteria bacterium | reverse complement strand
CGCACGCCGTCCATAGAGTCCACTGTGTCCACTGTGTCCACTGTGTCCACTGTGTCCATCCCGTCCATCCCGTCCATCCCCCCCGCCCTGGCATTTTTGACTGGCCTTGCCCTAGGGGCTCCGCGAATCTACAGGATTCGCCCACGCAAAGGGTCCAGGAGTGCGGATTCTCACTCTCTGAACGTTGGTAGTTGCGCTAATCCCGACACGCCATTACAGATTCCTCGTTTACCGTCGCACCTTATGGAAACAGCCTCCACCGTCACAGATTTCGCCATTGCGCCCATCAATCAGAAGTTATCTACCGAGGATAAGCATCGCTTTCTTCGTGAGATGCTCAGGATCCGGCGTTTTGAGCAGGCGTCCCTTAAGGAATATCACGCCGGGAAGATCGGTGGATTCCTTCATCTTTATATCGGGCAGGAGAGCGTGGCAGTCGGCACGATCTCGTTGATGGGGGCCAATGATCATGTCATCACGGCTTATCGCGATCACGGGCATGCCCTGGCTGTGGGCATGAACATGAACGAATGCATGGCCGAGCTTTACGGGAAAGCCACCGGCTGCTCGAAGGGAAAGGGCGGCTCGATGCATTTCTTTGCCCCGGATAAAAACTATTGGGGCGGCCATGGGATTGTGGCGGGCCAAACTCCACTCGGGCTCGGGCTCGCTTACGCGCTCAAATACAAGGGCCTCACCGGGGCATCGCTGTGCTTCATGGGCGACGGCGCGGTCAATCAAGGCTGCTGGTACGAGTCCTTGAACATCGCTTCGCTCTGGGATCTGCCGGTGATTTATATCATCGAAAATAATCAGTATTCCATGGGCACAAGCCTCGAACGCTCCAGCGCTTTCCGGTCCAGTCTCGCCGAACGCGCCCAGGGGTTTGCGATCGATTGGGACACCTGCAACGGGGAAGACATCTACGAGGTGCGCGCCAAAACGCAGGAGGCCCTCACTCGCGCGCATAAACAGTCGCGCCCGACTGTCCTGGAGATCGAGACTTACCGGTATTACGGGCACTCGGTGGCGGACGCCAAGCACAAGATTTACCGGAGCGAAGAGGAGATCGAACGCTACAAACAGAACCATGATCCGATCCGGTTGTGGAAAGCGCGGCTGATCAGCGACGGGGTCTTGAGCGAAGAGAAATACGAGCAGATCGATGCCGAGGCGCGGGAGGAAGCGGCGCAGAGTGTGCGCTTTGCCGAGGAGAGCCCGTTGCCGAGCGACGCGAGCATCACCGAGGATGTGTATTACGAAGTGGATCGACAGACGGCGGCGGGCCGGACTGGAAAACATTTTTTCAACGATTAATCAGATCCACCCCTGAACAGTTGATTGCTTACTTTTTTTAGAAATGCCTGAAATTACTTATCGCGAAGCCCTGGGCCAAGCGCTTGCCGAAGAACTCGAACGCGACGAAAACGTGGTGGTCCTGGGGGAGGAAGTGGCCGAATACGACGGAGCCTATAAAGTCACGCAGGGTCTGTGGAAACGCTTTGGAGACAAGCGCGTGGTGGATACGCCCATCAGCGAGGCGGCTTTTATCGGGATGGGCGTGGGTGCGTCGATGCTTGGACTGCGGCCCGTGATGGAGCTGATGTTTTGGAGTTTCGCGACGGTGGCATGGGATCAGATCGTGAATAACGCGGGTTTTGTGCGCTACATGAGCGGCGGCCTGATCAATTGCCCGATTGTCATCCGGGGCCCCGCCAACGGCGGCACGAGCGTGGGCGCGACTCACAGTCACACGCCGGAGAACATGCTGGCCAATATCCCGGGACTGAAGGTGGTCTGCCCGGCCACGGCTTATGACGCCAAGGGCCTGCTCAAGGCTGCCATTCGCGACAATGATCCCGTGATGTTCATGGAAAACACCCTCCTTTACGGAGAAAAATGGGAGGTGCCCACCGAGGAATACGTCATCCCGCTCGGAGTCGCCGATATCAAGCGCGTCGGCACCGATGTCAGCCTCATCGCTCATGGCCGCGCCGTGTTGACTGCGCTTAAAGCCGCAGAAGTTCTCGCCGCCGAACACGGGATCAGCGCCGAGGTGCTCGATCTCCGCAGTATCCGGCCGCTGGACGAAGAGGCGATCCTGCGGACGGTGCGCAAGACGCATCGGGCGGTGTTGATTGAAGAGAACAAGCCGTTTTGCGGGGTGGACGCGCAGATTTCCTCGATCCTGATGCAGAAGGCATTTGACGATCTGGACGCGCCAGTGTTGCGGATCAGCGCGCTGGATTCGCCGGCCTTTTACAGTCCGAAAATCGAAGCCAAACAGCTCCCGCAGTTCCCAGAGATCGTGGCTAAGGTCCTGAGTATTTGTTAAACGTTTTCTAACCACTCGGAGGCAGCCCGGAAGGGCCGCCTCCGAGTTTTTATTTCCATTGCCCGCGGCCTTGTTTTAATCAGGCCGCCCTTGCATCTTTTGCAGCCTTTTACCGAATCCCACCCATCCCATGGCCACCTACATTGAAATGCCGAAACTGAGCGACACCATGACCGAGGGCGTCCTGGTGAAATGGCGCAAGCAAGAAGGCGACGCAGTTGAAGCGGGCGACGTGTTGGCGGAGGTGGAGACGGACAAGGCGACGATGGAGATGGAATGTTTTGACGATGGGATTTTGCATCAGCATCTGGTGCCTGCGGGGACCCGGGCGCTCTGCGGTTCGTTGATCGGGATTATCTTGGCTAAGGGCGAGAAGCCACCAGCGCCAGGGAGTGCGCCAGCCGCCGCATCGGCCGCCAAACCAGCGGCAACGGCGGTTGCACCTGCGGCAGGCGCTCCGGCGGCTCCAGCGGGGGGGGCGCCAGCAGCGGCTTCAGCAGCGGCCGCGGGATTACGCGCCGACGGGGAGCGCATCAAGATTTCGCCGTTGGCGAAAAAGCTGGCGGCTGAAAAAGGGGTGGATATCGCCAGTATTCAAGGCACAGGGCCTGGCGGGCGGATCGTGGCGGCGGATGTCAGCGGGGCGAAAGCCTCGGCGAGCCGAGTTGCGGCTGCACCTGCGAAGTCGAGCGCTACCGCGCCTGCGCCAGTGGCCTCCACGCCGGCAGGAGCTGGCGACCAACGCATTGCACTGTCCGGGATGCGCCGGATCATCGCCGAACGTTTGCTGACCAGCAAAACGACGATCCCTCATTTTTACCTCAATATCGAGGTCAACGCCGGACCGCTCATGAAACTGCGCGCCGAGGTGAATGCGGCGGCGCAATCGGCCGGAGCCAGCAATTTGACAGTGAACGATTTCGTGCTCAAAGCCGTGATCGCGGCCGCCGTCAAGGTGCCCGCAGTGAACGCCAGCTTCGACGGGGACGCTGTGATTCAATACGGCAACGTGCATTTGAGCGTCGCTGTGGCTGTCGATGACGGCCTCGTTACGCCTGTCATTCGCGATAGTCAGAAAAAATCCATCCGCGATATCAGCGAATCCGTCAAGGATCTCGCCACCCGCGCCCGGTCCAAGAAGTTGAAGCCCGAGGAATATCAGGGTGGCACCATTACGGTGTCGAATTTGGGCAGTTACGGGATCGACAGTTTTTCGGCCATCATCAACCCGCCCCAGGCCATGATCGTGAGTGTCGGGGCGATCGTTAAAAAGCCTGTGGTTGGAGCGAATGATCAAATCGTGGCCGGACAGCGCATGGCGATTGGGCTGAGTGCCGATCATCGGGTCGTGGACGGGGCAGTCGGAGCGCAGTATTTGGCGGAGCTGCGGAAGTTGATTGAGAACCCGACGATGATGCTTTTGTAGGAAAGCAGCCCGGCAGGGATCGCGCGGAAGCGCGCGGCGGCCGGGGATTTTCAGCGCGGTTTTTGAAGTTCACGGAGCGCCTGTCCGGAGCGCCTGTCAGACCACGCTGAGCGCCTGCCGATATGACGTCTTTCAAACAATTCCGATACCGGCTCGAAGCCCTGGGGTGCCGGGTGCTGGTTTGGGGGATCCCGCGGCTCTCCCGGGGGCGCTGTGTGCGACTGGGCAACGCCTTGGGGGCAGTGGCCTATCAACTCGACCGGCGCGGGCGCGCTGTGGCGCTCTCGAATCTCCAATGCGCTTTTGGCGAAAGCCTCAGCCCGGCGCGGCGGGTGCAGGTGATCCAGGCCTCCTACCGCAACTTCCTGCGCACCATGCTGGATTTGTTTTGGGGACAGCGCCTCACGCAGGATAATTTCCGCGACTGGATCGAGCCGATAGGATTTGACGCACTCCGCGAGCAACTCGCCGAAAAAAAGTGCGGGGCCGTGCTCATGGGCGTCCATCAAGGCAACTGGGAATGGGGCAACATCGCCTGTGGCTTTCTCGGGATTCACAATACGGCCGTGGCTGAGGACTTTAAAAATCCGTTGCTGACCGGAATTTTTCGCGATCTCAGGCAGATATCGGGACAGACCGTCATTGCCCAGGAGAACTCCATTTTGCGCCTGCTGCGGGTGGCGAAGAGGGGAGGGGCGACGAGCATGCTGATCGATCTGAGTCTGCCGCCCAACCAAGCTGCGACGGTGATTGAGGGGTTTGGGATGAAGATGTGTGTGCCGCTTTTGCACGCGGTCCTAGCCGAGCGCGTGGGGGCGCTGCTTGTGCCGGTGGAAACCCAGCCGCAAGCCGATGGCACCTGCCGGGTCATCGCGCATCCGGCCATCGAGTGGCCTGCCGGCGCCAGCATCCAGGAGATTTCCCAGCGCTGCTGGGACGCTCTGAGCCCCATCGTCCGGGCGCGCCCGGAGAGCTATCTGTGGCCCTACAAGCACTTCCGCTATCGGCCCAAAGGCGCGGCGCGCCAGTACCCGGATTACTCCAATGAATCGGGTAAATTCGATAAGCTGTTAAAGGCGTGTTCCGGGTCGGGATCGAAGGCCGCAGGCAAATCGAAACGGCGGGGTGCGGAGCCCCCGAATTGAGAATTGGGCAATCGTTGACAAAGCCGTTGGCTTCAGCTTTGCCATAGGCCGATGAAACGTCTCCTATTACTTGCTAGTGCGGTCGCTGCGATGGCTGGATGCGCCACCACCAGCGGCCCCGTGAGTTCCTACAGTGTTAAGGCTTTTAAGCCGCATAACCCTGACAACGTGAAGGTTAAGGTTTCGACCTCGACCCAGAATATCTACGTCATGGAAGGGGACCGCCTACTCATGGCCGTGCAAGGTTGCGTGGGCAAGAGCGGGTCGGCCACTCCGACGGGTAATTTCTCGATCCATGACAAGATCAAGAACAAGCGTCGAGTCAGCGAGCCTGATGCCGGGTATCCGATGGCTTACTGGTGTGAATTCCTGCCCGCTTACGGCTTCCATGAAGGCTTCGTGCATCCCGCGCCTCGCACCCATGGCTGTATCCGCCTGCACCGGGAGGCTGCGGCCCGGCTTTTCGCCCTGGTCAAAGTCGGGACGCCTGTGAGCATTGCCTCCACGCAGGTTGAGGACAGTCAATACGGGCACTTTGTGCGCAAGTTGGACCAGAGCCGCGATCCGGATCCCGCGCGCTCGTTCCTGTTGTCCCCTGGCTGGTTTAGGGACCCTGTTGGCCCGCTACTTTTGGATCAGTAATCGGTCATATCTTTTAGAAAACTTACCGGCCGCTGGCTGCTGAAAAAGGCAGATCAGCGGCCGCTTTGTTTTGTCCTGCAAACGTGGCGGAATCCGGGCTGCATCGGATCGGCGGGCGGTCCCGGCCCGCGTTATTTATTGGCATGCACGTTGATGACTGTGCGGGCTAATTCGGTGAGCTTGCGATCGGTTTCGCCGGCTTCATCCTCGGTTAACTTGAGGAGCTTGGCGCCTTCCTTGTCGCCGAGCAATTCCGCATAGGCCCGGGCGCAGCCGAAGCCGGCGATTTCATAGTGCTCGACCCGTTGGGCGGCGGAAATCAAGCCGGCATCGCGGACCTCGGGATCGCCTTCTTCCTCGATCATTTCTTCGCCTTCCTTGAGGACGCCTTCCATGCCTTTGCACTTGCGGACGCGCATGCTCATGCCGTGGCTTTCGAGGATTTTTTCGAGGCGCACGACCTGCGCTTTAGTCTGCACCAAGTGCGCTTCAAACCCGGCGACGAGCTCTTTGTTGCTGGCCGCTTTCGCCATTTTCGGCAGCACTTTGGCAATCTGCTTCTCAGCGCTGTAGAGGTCTTTGATTTCGTGGATATAGAGATCTTCAAGGGTTGATAGTTTCATCTTATCTAAGGAATCGGGGGCGGGGGAGGGCGTGGTTGTATTGGCGGGAGCGGGAGCGGGAGCGGGGAATGGACATAGTGGACGCAGTGGACATAGTGGACACAGTGGACAGCCGAGGGGCGGCGCGGCAGCGCCGTGGGGGGCTGTGGGGGGCTGTGGGGGGCTGTGGGGGGGCACGTGCCGGCTGGGGCGCTCGGGAGGGTTGCGCTCTCTTGCAACTCTCTTTAAGACCTCCTCCTTAACCTCATGGATCCTACCTTTTATAAAATTCTTCATCTCGTCGGTATCTCGGCTCTCGCTCTCGGGGTCGGCGGGATGATGGCCAATGGCAGTAACCGCAAGATTTTCGCCATCTCGCAGGGGGTCGGTTTGCTCGTCATGCTCGTGACCGGGTTCGGTTTGCTGGCTAAGCTCAAGCTCGGTTTTCCTTCGTTCGCGATTGTAAAGCTCGTGTTGTGGGTTGTCATCGCGATGCTCCCGATGCTTGTTCGCCGACTCAAGCTGCCGGTGGGCGTCGCGATTGTTATTTCGCTCTGTCTGGTGGGCGTGATGGCCTGGCTCGGGGTGACCAAGCCGGTGCTGTGGTAAGGCTTTAGCCGGCTCTGATTGGGCGGCGCTTGAGCGAGCCGCGCTGACTGGCTGGGGCTGGCTAGTGCTTTGTCACGCTAGCTTTCAGGGGACGAATGGGAGTCATGAGAAGCATGGGAGTGATGGGGGCGCCGCGGCGGTCCCATCACTCCCATTCTTCCCCCCGAAACCACGCGTGACAGACTCTTAGGGGCTGGCTCGTGGGCGGTTGGTATGACAAACGGATCAGACAATGATGTTTACCAATGGTAATAATCCGTTACCGTCCATGCCGCTGTGACAAATTCCTCGCTCTCTCCGTGGAGCATACTCCCAATCTTGGTCCTGCTTGGGACTGGCGCGTCGGCTCAGGTCGATACTGACCGCAGCGCCCCTGCTCTCCAGGCGCAAGCTGCTTCACAAGCTTCCCAGCCTCCGGAGCTCCCCCAGAACCCCCAGAACCCCCAGAACCTTGGGGCGGGGGATTTGGCGGGGGCTCTGGGGATCTTTGGGGAACTTGGGTTGCCTCATAGCAAAGGCGCGAAATGGGTTCGGGCGTATGTCGAATCAGGGAATAACCACGACCAGGAACTGCCGACCTCCGGGCAGAAACAATATACGGGAAACGCGTGGCTGCTGCGGGAATCCAGCGACGGCACAGTGGAGTTGCTCGTCGAGCAATGTCGACGAGTGACGGGGCGCCTGGTGGATCGCGAAGGGCGCAATTCTGGCGGCAAGAAAGACAGTTTACCTCGCGTCCAGTTGACGCCAGCGAATTTAGATACAGACATCGCGCTGCTTACGGAGGCGCTTAACGCTGCGCGCAATCCCGCCCGTGCCGAGAATGATTACGAAATCGAGCAGACCCAAAAAAAGACAGGCATCGTCCTGCTGTTTGCGGCGCATTTGCAGGAACAAGGCCGCAAGGGCGCGGCGGAGAATCTGGTGTCAGGCGCGCTCGCGGTCTCGGTGTCACCCAAAGCAGCCGTGGACGCAGCGGTGTGTGAGATTGCCGACGGTCAATGCGACGAGCTGGCGCAGCGTTGGATAAAGACCGGGGACACAAAGGCTTACATCACTGCGATCAAGAAGCTTCAGGACACGTTTCCTCGGGGCTGGGTTGGGTGGGGGGCCGCCGGCTTATTGATTGAACGGCTCCAGAACCCAATTCCCGGCGCGCTGGCTAACGACCCCACAGCCATCAAAGCGGCCGCATTTCTTCAGGCGCTGACTCCGGACGATGCGCGCGCCATTTCGCAGCGGGGGAATTGGCTGAATCCAGCGAATGCCGGGGCATTTGGCAGTGCTCAGGAAGTTGAGTATCCGGACGATGGCGAGCCCAAAGACAGTTCTGCGGGAGCGCCAGATCCCGCGAAATCTAACTCCCGGCTCAGCATGTTAGCTAACAACCCCCGGGACCTCGCCAACGGCCTGGCCCGACTGTTAGGCGATCACCGATTGCTCCGTATTCCTAACAGGAACTTTGATGGATCGAGCTATGTGCGCGAATCGGAGACGGCGAAAGAGAAGCTTGACCGAACCTATACAAATCTACGGCGCCCGACTGAAGTTGGGGAGTTAGCCGGGGAATTACTGTCGCGCATTCTCCCCCAGCATTTGAGTTATCGTCACCAGGAGGAGGGGGCGCGAGGGGCTGTATTAGATTGGATACAGACGATGACTCGGATGGATGATGAACAACTGGCATGGGCGCTTCTGCGGGAGGCCGCGCTTGGACGCAATGCCAGCATGGCGCAATCAATGATCTATCTGATCAAAAACGGCGGGGCCGCCAGTCAGGAACAGCTTCGCGAAGTCTTTCTGGATCCGGCGCTTTGGGGCAATAACAGTGGGAACCAATTGATCCCGATGCTCGAAGCCTATATCAAACGCAACGGGACCGATCCTGTTTTTGCGCAGAAACTTAGTGAGACAGTTAAGGCCGGCGGACAGCTAAATGAATCCCAAGCGGCCGAAGGTAACAGCCCCGCGCAACTCAAGCAGCAGCAACAGCAGCAAGACAGCGCACTGGCTCAACAGCTAAAGCTTATTGAGAATGCGCTGCATCCCCGCAGTCTCAAAGAGTTAATGGCGGAACTGATTGCCAGCAAAGGCCCGGAGGCCAATGCGCTCCTCCAGGTCGTGATCCCCCAGTTGCTGAAGGAGCCGCAACCCGTGGCAAAGCTGTTTCAGGCCGCCGCAACAATCCAGGACACCAAGAGCAAGGGGGCGATGTTAGGCGCTATATTGCGACTTGCAAACCGAAGCGCTGACCAGGCCGCGCCGTTCCCAGGCCCAATCGATCCGGAGACAGCACAGGCAGTGAAGGTTTTACTGCAAGATCAGAGTCCTCCTGGTGCCGATTATTTAGGGGGGACAATCGCGGACCTGGCAGGCTTTGGATTGATCTGCACGAGAAGCCCGGTGGCCGAGGCGTCGAGCATATACCGGATCAGTTGGACCGATTCGCAGCTCTGGAGTAAGCTGATACACGCGCGGGCGCAGGCGTTGGTAAATAATCAGGCGGTCCCGGCGATGCCCGACGCATCCAGTGTTGGGGCAGATAGGATTGCCTCAATGATCGCTGATTTAGCGGCATTGCCGTCGGACAAAATTCTTGAGTCAATCAGGGCTAAATCGCCGAGTGAACAGATGGCTGTATACGCGCATCTAAAAACACTTAAGCCGTGGCCAGGCGCCTTTGCGAAGGCGCGTCTGACTATCACGGAGGTAAAGGAAACAAAGGGTGGCGTTGGGACAGGGCTAAATTTTGGGCGCTTAAAAGGGCATGAATTAGATGCCGCAGTGAAGCAAGAGATCGAGACGGAGTTAGAGAAGTCGGCGGATGGGAAAGTCGCAGCCAACGTCACTATCACAGGGATCGGCGCGCTGGGCGGATTGAAGCTTACCGTTGCCAGCAATGTTGATTCGGATCCAAGGGACGAGACTAACGGCAACCCATTTGAAGGCCAAGTGTCAGTGAGTATGGAGCAATTGGTCCGCATGGGCGGGGCAGATATCCCGAAGGATCCGCCGCCTATCGCTGTCATACTATATAACGCGGCTAATAGGGAAAATCAGACCCAGGAAGCGGGCCGGCCGGTGTTGACTCCCATTTGGAGTGATGCGGCGAAGACCAAGGCCTGGCACGAGAAGCAGGCCAATATGGCGGCAGATCCCAAGGCTAAAAAAGCACCGAAGCCAGTGCCCGACCTGATTGAAAAAGCGAGGGCCGAGCCGCAAAGCTGGTTTGAATTTCATTGGGCGCTTTTACCCATCCAAGACGACTCCGTAACACCTTCCACTGAAGAACCCTGATCCTCACTTTATGCACGACACACCAACTCTCGATCCAGCCCAGCTCTGGGATCAAACGCGGCAGGAAATCCAAAATATCCGGGAGCAAACTGCGCGGGTTATAGTGGGGCAGGATGCCGTGGTGGAGCTGATGCTCACAGCGCTGCTGTGCAAGGGGCATTGTCTGATCGTGGGCGTGCCAGGCCTGGCTAAGACGTTGCTGGTCAGCACCCTGTGGAAAATACTCGGGCTTAAATTTAATCGCATCCAGTTCACGCCGGACTTGATGCCCACGGACATCGTCGGCTCCGAAATACTACAGACAACAGGCGCTGGCGCCCGCAGCTTTCAATTCTCAGCTGGCCCCATTTTCGCCAATTTAATCCTGGCGGATGAAATCAATCGGACTCCGCCTAAAACACAGGCAGCGCTATTGGAAGCGATGCAGGAGAAACAGGTGACAGTCGCTGGGCAGACGCGGCGGCTGGAAGAGCCGTTCCTGGTGTTTGCGACGCAAAACCCGATTGAGCATGAGGGCACGTATCCGTTGCCTGAGGCGCAGTTGGACCGTTTCTTTTTCGAGCTGCGGATTGATTATCCGAGCATGAGCGAGGAGCTGTCGATTCTGGACCGGACGACCGGGGCTGAGACAGGGCAAGCGGAGAGGTTGCTGGATAGTGAGGCGGTGCTGAGGTTGCAGGCGACAGTGCATGCGGTGCCGCTGCCTGACAATGTGAAGCAGAGCATTGTGAACCTCACGCATTCCAGCCGGCCGCAGTCGTCGCTGGCCGATGACTATATAAAGAAATATGTTTCCTGGGGAGCTGGGCCGCGCGCCTCGCAGACTTTGGTGAAAGCCGCGAAAGCCCTGGCGCTGCTGCGTGGACGGGCCTCGGCGTCGTTGGAGGAAGTCAAAGCTGTCGCGCCCGCAGTGTTGCGGCACCGGATTATACCGAACTACAACGCGACGGGGGAGGGGATCACGGTGGAAGCTATCATCGCGCATTTGTTAGCTAAATTTTAGATTCGGCGCACCTGGCACCTGGCAACTTGCACTTGGCTTATGGGCTATAAATATCTGCGTCCGGAAGATGTGCGGCGGCTGGACTCGTATGAGTTCGCGGCTCGATTGCTGGCCGAAGGCTGGCTCTCAGGCAGGCATCGCTCGAAGCTGCGCGGGCCGTCCACGGAGTTTCATGAGTATCGCCCGTATGCGCCCGGAGACGATCCTGCGCTGGTGGATTGGCGGGTATTTGCGCGGAGCGACCGGCATTATCTAAAGACGTTCGAGCAGGAGACAAATCTCGAGTGTCATCTTCTGGTGGACTCGAGTTCGAGTATGGGGTTTGCCGGCGGGGCGAGTTGCGTGAAGTTGGAGTTTGCTTCTTACTTTGCGGCGGCCTTGGCCTGGCTGGTGGTGCGCGGATCGGATCGGGTTTCGTTGCAGATTTTCGATGACCGGGTCCGGGAGTTTTTGCCGCCTGGCAGCACGCGCCAGCATTTGCATCAATTATTGAGCGTGCTGGAGCACAACCATTCGCGGGGCCCGACGTCGCTGGCGGCGGCGCTGGAACGGGCCAGTCTGCAGCTGCACCGGCGTGGGACGTTGATTGTGCTGAGTGATTTCTATGAGGAGCCCAGCGCGCTTTTCAATGCGTTGAACGCCTTTATTCATCGGGGTTTCCGCATTCATTTGTTTCATGTGCTGTCTCCGGAAGAGATGGATTTCGGAGGGGATTCGCTGGCCCGCTATGAGGATGTTGAGAGTGGCGAATCTTTGACGGTGCATCCGCAGACGATCGCGGCGAGTTATCAGCAGACACTTCATACCCATATCAGCCGACTGCGCACCTTGGCCGCGCTACGGCAGGTGGACTACAGCGTTGCCCGCACCGACGGCACATTCTGGCCGTTGTTCGACCGGGTGGGCAGCGCGCTTCATTAAGACAAATGCATCTGGTTTTTCTTTCTTCCTTGTGGGTGCTGGGCGCGCTGGTGGCTGTGCCTTTATTGGCGCATCTTTTTTCCAAAGCCCGGCCGCATCGGCGCGAGTTCCCGTCGCTCCAACTGCTGCGCGAGGCGCTCCGGCATGTCACCCGGGTGCGGCGGCCGAGGGATCGTTGGCTGTTGATTTTGCGGACGCTGGCGATGCTGGGATTGATCCTGGGGTTTTTGCAGCCGTGGCTGGTGTCGCGGTTCGCGTCGGCCAGCGGCACGACGAAGACGGTGGTGCTGGTGGTGGATGTGTCGGCGTCCATGGCGTATGCCGACGGGACGCGGACGCGGCTGGCGCAGGGGACATCTGCGGCGGAAGATGTGCTCGCCACGTTGCCCGCGCATTCTCTGGCCAATGTCGTTTGGGTCCAGGCGCATGCCGACAGCGTCCTGCCCGAGCCGGGGCCGAATCTGGAGTTTTTGCGGCAGGCGCTGCGTTCGATCACAGTGCGCGCTGAGACCGGGGATGTGGCTGGGGCGCTCGGGTTGGCGTTGAAGCAACTCAAGCAGGCCAGCGGCGACCGCGAGTTGGTGGTGCTTTCTGATTTTCAAAAAACTGCGTGGCACGCCGCGCAATGGGATGTGCCGGCCGGGATCCGTTTGACCCGGATCAGTGTCGGTCGCGAAACTGCGGCGAACCTTGGGCTTGCGGGGCTTTCGCTCGAACCCGGGCGTCCCGTGGCGGGGCAGGAAGCGCGGCTTGGCTGTCGGGTGCGCAATTTTTCAGCGGAGTCGCATCGTGTGACTTTGTTTGTGGAAGCGGGCGAAAGCCGGCTTTCACAAGCTTTGGAGGTGGCGCCGTGGAGCGAGTCGCCGGCGTTCTTGACCCTGAAGTTTCCCAAGGAAGGATTGGTGCCGCTGAAGGTATCGATCTCGGAGGATCGGTTCCCCGGTGACGATGTGCTTTACGGCCTGGCTGAGGTGCGCGGCTCGCTGCAGGTGGGGATCGCCGGGCCTGCCGAGAATGTGACGGCGCGGGTGTGGACGCGTGCGGCGCAGTCGCTCGATGGCGTGACGGTGAGGCGGTTGTCTTGGGAACAGCTTGAGAATGCGGGTGCGCTTGATGTTTTGCTGGTCGCGGATTGGAATGCGCAGGCGTCCGCGACGCTCCGCGCGCAACTGGCTCGTGGTGGTGCGCTGGTGTTGCAGCCCGCCGAGGGGCTGGAGTCGGCGCCGATTCGCGCGTTGCTGGGTCTGCCGCCCGAGCCAGGCAGTGCCCCGCTTGGCGTCCAGGTCCATGACGCTCCCGGCTGGCAGTTGCATATCGCCCAGGAGGAGCATCCGGTTTTCGCGCTCTTCGCCGGGGGCGCCTTTGGGGATCCGGCCAATGCGCGGGTGCGGCGTCGGCTGGTTTGCCCGCCATATTTGGAGGGCAAACCGTTGTTGGCCTACGAGGACGGGCGGCCGGCGTTGACGCTGCTTGAGATGCCGTCGCACACCGCGCTGGCGTGGTGGAATCTGGATCTCAACGCGACCGATTGGCCGATGCATTCGCCGTTCCTAGCGTTCTTCGGCGAGTTCCTGCGCCACCTCGGTTCTGGGGGGGATTCTGGGGGGGATTCCGGTTCTGGGGGAGCTTCGGGGCCGCAGAGCGCGCCAGCCCCGGCGAAGGCGCATGCTCCAAATGCCCGCCAAATTGAACCCGGCGACCGGCTGGTTCTCGAAACCGGCGCGGCTCTGGATCCCGCCGAGGTGCGCCTTGTGGATGCGCTGGATCAGCCGGTGCCCATTGCGGCTCAATCGGCAGGAATCCCGGGCGTCGCGAGCACGCAGCCCGCGATTCCCGGGAGTTACCGGTGGCTGGCCAAAGACACGCTCCTGGATCGCGTCATTGTTGATTTCCCGGAATCCGAATCTGACTTGCGACAGCTCACAAAAGCTGAGTTGGAGCAAAACGCTGGCGCAGTGATCTCGGATGTCGGTGGCAGTCAGTTGGAGGATTTGCGGGAAGGTAAACCTCTGTGGCCGTGGTGCGTGGCGGGAGCGGCGTTGTTCCTGATGTTGGAAGGCATTTGTTTGTGGCGGCAAAGCAAAAAACCGTCGGCCTCCGACGTGGAACCAGAGGTGTCGTCCGTATGACTTGTGTAATAAGCAGTCTGTCGTTGAATCCGGCCATTGAGCTGCCGGAAGCCGTCGCTCTGGCCCTGATGTTTTTGGGAGCTGGGATCTGGCTGGCATGGCGCGGGGCAGGGGAGGCGGGTGAGAGCGCCCGGATGAAGATGGTCATCCTGAGGGCGCTTGGATTAACGATGTTGTCGCTGCTTTGGTTGAACCCTGGCCATTGGAATACGCAAGGCGGGCAGGTCCAGCGGGACTGGCTGGTGTTGCTGGATCGGAGCGCGAGCATGAAGGCTGAGCAAAGCGCCGAGAGCACGCGCTGGGAGGCCGGCGTCCTCGCTGCGGAGACATTGCGGAAAGCGTCCGGCAAAGACGGCCGCGTGCATACGCACACATTCACCACGCAACTCGAAGACGAAACCCGCACGCTCTCAGCCCTCGTTCCGGACGGGGCTGGCACGGACCTTGGCCGGGCGATCTCGGGAGCGTTGGAACAACGGGGCGTGCCGCTCGCGGGGATCGTGGTGCTCTCAGACGGCCGGTCCACGGTGCCAGCCAAACTCGAAGAAATCGCCCTGCGCGCCCGTGGCCGCGGGATCCCGATTCACGCGCTGCTGCTGGGCGGGGACTGGGGCTCGCGGGACCTAGCGGTGAGCGCGGCGCCGAGGCAGGTGACGGCGTTTAAAGGCCAGCCCATCAAGGTTGCGGCGCTCATTGCCAATCACGGTCTGGGCGCGATACAGCCGAGCGTGATGCTGCTCGGGCCAGACGGCAAAGAGCTGGCGCGCAAAGTGGTGAGCCTAGCCGAGGGGGGCCGGGAAACGGTGCATTTCGAGATCCCCGAAGCCTCCGGAGTGAGCGGCGACTACACGCTGGGGACCGAGCCCTGGCCGGGCGAACATTTGCGGTCGAACAACAGCGACATCGTCCGGGTCAGCGTGGTGACGACCAAGACGCGTGTGTTACTTTTGGAAGGAGCGCCGTATTGGGACAGCAAATTCCTGGCCCGACTCCTCCGTCAGCAAAGCGCGATGGAAATTCTCACCGTGCATCGGCTCAATGAGGAGCGTTATTTCCGGGTCGAAGCGGCGGGCGCAGAACCCATTCAATCGCCCGAAAGCGTCTTCCCATCGTCGGCCAAGGAACTTGCCCGCTACGATCTCATCGTGTTTGGCAAAGGGGCCGAAGGATTCCTCACCCCGGACCGGGTGGTGGCGCTGCAAGGGTTTGTGCGGGATCAAGGCGGCTCAGTCCTTTTCGCGCGGGGCAAATCGTATGCCGGCCGTTTCCCTGGACTCGAATCCTTGGAGCCCGTGGAATGGGGCGACTCGGATTCGGGCGGGTTCCGGTTCACTCCGTTGCCGGACGCCGGGGCGAATCTTTTTGGGGCAGCGTTGCCGACGGCGGAGGACCGGGTGTGGTCGGCGCTGCCGCTGCTGGAGGATGTGCACAGTGTGGTGCGGCTCAAACCTTTTGCCAGAGTGCTCGCCGAGGGCGTGCTCGATGGTCGCGCCACCCGGACCCCGCTCCTCATCGTCCGCCGGTTCGGCCGGGGGATGGTGGCCGCCCTCAATGCCGATGGTTTGTGGCGCTGGGATTTCCGCCCAGAAATGCGCGAGCAAGGCCCGGTTTATCAACAGTTTTGGGTCCAGTTGATGCAATGGTGCGCCACTTATTCCGAATTCCGGCCCGGTCAGGATTACGCGGTGCGCCTGCGCGAACCCCAGGCTGCGCCGGGTCAGCCGGTGCGCGCCGTGATCGCTTACCGGGGCAAGAGCAGTCCCGAGGCGCAACCTTTTTTGCGGATCACGCGAAACGGCGAGCCTTTTGGCGAAGCTGCGGCGATCCCTGTCTCTGGAGAATCCGGCGGACAGGAATGGGCGGCGATCATCACCCCGGATCAGCCCGGGCGATACGAGATTCGCGTCGCGGACAAGAACCGGGCGGGCGTGCTGCAAGGTCACGCCACGCTGACTGCGCCGACGCCGGGTGCCGAGACCGATGACCTTCGGCCGGATCCGGAGAGTTTGAAAATGCTCACCCAAAATTCCGGCGGCGAACTCTTCACGCCGGGAGCCACGGAGAAACTTGCGGCGGCGCTCTGGGCGCAAACTCCGGCCGCAGCGCCACAGAGCAAACCGAAATGGGAGTCAGCCTGGCCGCAATGGTGGGTGGCGTTGCTCATCACGGGCCTGTTCGGCGGGGAATGGTGGCTCAGAAGAAGGGACGGTCTACTTTGAAAACAACCCACTTTGACTTCACTCTCGGCCGGTTCAAGCGGCGCTGGCGCGCAGGCCTGCTGCTCGTGGGCGCTCTGCGGGCCCTAGCCTGGATAGGCTTCGCGCTGCTGGCGTTTGGCGTGCTCGATTTCTATTCCGGGTTTAGTGATCCGGCGCGGCATCTCATCGCCAACGCGCTCAGCACCCTCACCGCCTTCGGCGTCGCGTATGCGCTCTGGGACACGTGCGTGTTCAGCCAACGTGGCGCGGCGGGCCAGGCCGATCGCTCTTTAAAAAGTGCCAGGAGAGAAGTTCTTTCCGCCCTGGAGTTGGGTGCCGCTGTCCCATCGCAAGCCCCCGCGTCTGCGTCGGCCGACGCGCCCTCGGCCGACGCGCCGTCGCAAGCCCCCGCAGCGTCTCCAGCCGAAGCGCTCGGCCACTGGCTGCGGCAACGCGCCCTGGACAGCGCCGCCACAAGCCTCGACGCCATGCCGTTCGCGGCGGCCTTGCCGACGCGCCAGCTTTGGACTGGGGCCGGGCGTCTTCTTGTGGTGTTGGCCATTGTGGCGGCCTGCTTCGGACTGGCACCGGCGGCGGCGCGGATCATAGCGCAGCGGCTGCTGGAGCCCTCGGCGGACATCCCGCCTTACAGCGCGCTGACATTCGTGCTGGGGCCGCACGTGGCCGAAGTGCTGTATGGGGGCGAGATTCTCATCAGCGCTGAGATCAGCGGGGCGCCAGTCAAAGAATCCGTGCGGTGTCTGACGCGGGATCCCAGTACTGGAAAAATTGAAGAATCGCCGGCGTTTCAGGAGAACGCGGGCCGTTATTCCCGGAAGCTCGAACGCGTGGCGGCGCCGCTGGAGATCGCGTTTGCGGTGGGGCACGCCCGGAGCGCGTGGCTGCCGGTGGCCGTGCGCAACCAGCCTAAAGTGCAGGAAGTGATTCTGAGCGTGACGCCTCCGGCCTATACGGGCCTGCCCGTACGCGAGTTCGCGCTGGGAACCCAGGAGTTGGCAGCGTTGCCGGGCAGCCAGATCAGCGCGCGCGTGCTCAGCAACCGACCCTTGAGCGGTGGGACTTTGCGACTTCAGTCTGGAACCACGCCGCCTGAAAATGAAGTGGCCGCCCAGAAGCTGGGGTCACACCAGGTCCAATTCGCCTGGACCGCAAAGACCGGCGGCCGCCTCAGCATCGAAGTGCGCGACGCCTTGGGCACGCGTTCAGAGCCGCTCCTTTTGGAGCAAAAACTCCTACGCGATGCCCGCCCGGAAGTCGCCCTCCGCCAGCCCGCCGCCGATGTTTTCGCGACGCCGGAAACCGAGCTCCCGCTGGAAGGCGTGGCGAGCGATGATCTCGGTCTCAAGCGCGTGACCCTGGTGCGCCAACTCAAGGGTTATCGCGAACGTTCCATCGCCGAGCCCATTTCGCCGGGGCGCAATTTCGAGTTCGCGGAGAAACTCAAGCTCGCCGCGTTTGGACTGGTCCCGGGCCAGACCCTGGAGCTCATGCTGGAGTCGGCGGATACCAACCCGAACCTGCTCGGGGTGAGCGTTTCAGAGCCAGCGCGGGTACACATAGTCAGCGTGGAAAAGTATGCGGCGATGCTGCGGGCGGAGACGACGCTGGAGGATTTTACAGGCCGTTACGAAGCGCTCCGGGAGGCGATGGAAACCGCGCGTAAAGCGCTCGATGCCTTGGAAAAAGCCGCGACCGATGGCGACCCTGCGGCCGCCGAAGAAGCCCGGAAAAAGGCGCTCGAAGCCCATCAGAAAGCAGCCGATCTCTTTGGCCAGATCGCCAGGGATTTCCCGATCTTTGATCTCGATAGCACGCTTTCAAAAGCCGTGGTCGAAGCCATGACCCCGCTCTTTGAAAACGGGAAGCAGCTCAAGGAACTCTGGCGGGCGCGCCCCGAGGAATTGCTGGCAGCCCTTCCTGAACTCAAAAAGCGGCTGGGCGAAAGCGAGAAGACGATGGCGCCCGAACTCGAAAAAGGCGAACGCGTCGCCGCTGCGGCCAAGGTCATGGAAGAAACCAATCACTTTCGCGAAGTCATTGAAGCCCAGCGCGACCTCGTTAAAGATTTGAATCGGGCCTTGGAACAAATCCGCCGGGGCGAATCCAAAGCGGGCCAGGCACTAGGGGATCTGGCGCAGCGCCAAAA
>JAYTYG010000064.1:0-4413 GCA_043742585.1 Spartobacteria bacterium | reverse complement strand
ACTGCAGTCAAGGATGGCAATGCTGATGCAGCCCAGAAAGCGATCGTATTAGCTAACCAGGAAGGTGACCGCAAGACCCTGAAGGCAGACTCGGCAATTCCTCTCACCATGGCCGGAATTTACCTCATGCTCCTGATCTACTTCAAAGTGATCGGCGGATATAAACCCGTCACGATAACTGCGAAATCAGAAGTCGACGAGAAGATCCCCGCAACAGTCTAAGTATCCACAGCGTCTAATCGTCCAATAACAAAAAGGGACAGGGCTCACGCCCTGTCCCTTTTTTATGATTCCCCGCAAGTCACTAAAGATACCACCCGCAAAACCGCTGGCTTGATTGAGGCCACAGAGGGGCTGGCGACCGACGCGGCAAAGCGGCAGAGGCACTTTATCCCGGCACTTTATCCCGCAGCCATAAAACGCGCTAACAGGGAGACCGGCACTTCGGCGACAGCGGGGCCGGCACGTTATCCCCGCTGCCATAAAAGCGCGGTCATCTTGCGAAGCACACGAGTTCCTCGAGTGCGCGCAGTCGAAAGACCCCGTGGAATCTCAGGTTAGCGGCGTCCCCCGGACCGACCAAAGACCAAGAACCCCGGTGAAACCGTCGCTCTTGGCAGACGGGGTCTTTCGACTCCGGCCTCGCGGTGCTCGCCCTCCGCTCAAGATGACCGATGCTTTTCACCATTCTGCGATCCTGTATCCCTGAATTCCTTCACTCCTGCGTTCCTTCGAGCCTTGACTTCCGCTCAGTCTTTTAAAAATCTGCGCCCATCTGCATCAATCTGCGGACGAATACCGGGTTCACACCAGCCGTCGAGATCAACAGAGCGATATAACGAGTTCGGAGCTCGCGGGACTGGCACGATGAAACCGCGACACCTGCAGAAACAACTGTGGCACCGACAGTTACGTCGGTGCCACAGCGAATCCGCGCGCTAGTCCAACCGCTTAAAGCTTCCGCGAAGGCAGCGCACTGGACGGCACGGCCTTCACCGGCCCGATGCTGCGCAACTCAGGTTGGTCCTTGGCGGACTCAATGAACTTGATGGCATTTTCGACCGCAGAAACCCGCCGCTGATTGAGTTCGCCGCCGGGAAACTCCCCAGCCTTGCATTGATCATTGAGCACTACCACCAACTCTTTGAGCCCTGGAATAGCGACCTTGGCCGCCGCTCCATAAGTCATGAGCTGTTTCATGATCTCCCCTGTCCGGTTTTCACTGCCATGCCCACCCTGGGTTTTAGCAAAGATGACCCCCGCTTTAATCCCCTCTCGATAATGGTATTTTACCAATGCCATAAACCCGCCCATGCGGATTTCGGCACCAAACATCGTATCCGCAGGGCATAGGGTTGTAACCGCAGCCAAGAGATCCGGAGCGAGCACCTGTACATCCTCGAGAGATAGCTTATTCTCAAAAAAACCGCGTAAGGTGGCTCGTGCCATTCCATCTGGGTTTCTAGAGATCACCTGGATCGCAGACCGCACTAACTTGGGATCGGCGTCCTTGAGCGCATCTTGCATTCCGCCCGAGAACAATGCGTTAGCCAACTGCCCGTGCGTCAACTGAATCGGATCAGCCCAGTTAATGGGCTGAAGGGGCTCTGCTGTCTTTACGATCGCCTTGAGGATGTCGGCAATGGCAGGTTTCGCCGCGTCGTTCATCTTCTTGATCGCTTGCGCCGCCCTGAAGCGTAACCCGCGATCTGGGTGAGAAAGCAGACGCACCAAAACTGGGAGAGCGGCCGGGTCTTTAATACAACCGAGCGCCTCACACGCGCCTTGGCGGGCACGCGCATCTGTCCCCTCAGCCATGGTCATCAATTGAGGCACCATGCTTTTCGACTCAGGCCGCGTTGCAAGTTCTTCCGCTGCCCAGCCACGCGCGATCGGGGACCAATCACCAAACGCCGTCACAAGCTCCCGCGCCGACTTCTTTTTTCGATCCAGATCAAATCGCCCGGAAGCTATGGCCTCCGACACATCGGTTGGACTCAACCAGTCTGGCGACCTCGCATCACGACCGGTAATGAGGAGTTTCTTCAACGGTATCGAATACGTCAGGACATAAGTCGCGTTCGGGCTTAGCCCATTATAGCTACTCTTCCCGTAGTACGTATTGTCATCGGTATGGCCCGGCCCGTATTGCTCACTGCCATCATAGGTAAACGAGCCATCGCAGCGCCGCACCAGATCGAGATGCCAAGATGCTTGCTTAATAAATGCCGCCGTCGCCGTAGGTCCGCCCACACTGGCACCCAAGGCGCTCCACAAATAGCTGAATCCTTGGCCAGTATGACCAATCTCACGGTTGTTGTATCCAGCCGTGGCCATCTTCGCAAAAAACTGCGCCTCCTTCACCCGATTGCCCTGCAGCGCGAACATCATGGCTGTCATGGACACTTTCCCATTGTTCTCGTGATATGGAAACGCCTCATGTTCCCCATACGGGATCGAGCCCTTATCCACATAGTAACCGAAAAAACCTGACGCACGGAGTATGGCCGCGTCCACCTCAGGATGCTTAACGCCACACCGTTTACCCATGACGATACCAAGATTAGCGGTGAGCCCGGCCTCGTTTACCGGCCCGTAAGGAGGGATTGCGCCGTGCAACTTACCGTCCGGCGTCAGCCCCGAAAAACCATGCCCAAAGGTGCCATACATCCCCTGACCTCTAGCCATTGAAATAGTGATTTCGTTGATGGCGTGCATCACCTCCTTGTCCGCAGTCAGTAGAAAATACTCACAGAGAAACATGTTTATGTATCCCAACTGCCACGCTGAACCGCTGTTCGTTTTCGACAGATCCATCGACGCCGGCGCCAGCCTATGGGCCAACTCCGCAACCTTCGGCATATATTCGGGCTTACCAGTCGACATTAAAGCCAAACCGTTAATCGCCCCCCACATCCCTGACTCCAACGGCTCCTTAGCTAACATGATACAGGCATCTTCATAGATACGCTTTGACTTAGGACAGTTGTAAGGCGCCGTCTCACTGTAAGTCCCCATCACCTTGAGCTTAAGCTGCACCTCCTCCACTTTCCCTGCCCTCCAACGAGTCAGTTTAAGCACCCCCTTATTTGCATCCTTCTCCGCCTCCTGAATCGCTAGGGCGATGCTCTTACGGGCATCGTCGCTGAACGGTTTCCCGCCCACCCCAAGAATCACGTCATCCACTTTCATCACGCCATCTGCCGGCGACTTGTCGCCCACATGCGTCACAAGGATTTGCCGACTCAGCGTCGTCGTCCGACCCTGGACACTATCCAAGTAACTGTCCGCTTTCCCATAGATCCAGCCGCGCATTCCCGTCGAACCAAGATTATAGGTCGCCTTGCGATCGACTCCGTCCGATTCACCTTTAATGAGATCGGGCCCAGATTTCTGCGCGCCCCAAACAGTAGTATGAGCGCACACAGTCAGCGCCATCACAACGAATCCCAGCTGACACCAAGTGCGCACTCGCGCTGTATACTTCGGTTGAACGCTATGAAACAATCCCTCGCAAACCGCAGTTCGACTTCCGGGGACACCAGCATCCGATAGCACTCTGTCTTTCTTGTCTTTATACATACTATGTTGTTCTTATTTCTAGCGAATCTATGCAGGCTTTATTTTCAGTAAACCGCCTTCGCGCCGATGAATTGCGGGGGGCGCAGATTTGAGGCGTGATAAAGAACCCTTACTTATCAAAAAAGTCACGCCACTTATTCGGCAGCATGACCCCTGTCCTCAGCGCTGCCAGAGAGACGAGAGCCGCTCAAAACTGGCAAAATAGGTAGAACTCTACGCGCCCGAAAGAGCCATGAAAGTATAGGCAACAGAGCGACTCCGGCTAGGGGCCTAGGAGTATCAAGGCGAGAAATCAATCAAACGGAAAAACCCGAGCTCAAATTCAGGGATTTTCAGCGAAAACTCTGGAATTTCACCCCCGTCTAGCTAGTGTCTCCGGCACCCCAACTCCATGCCCGACCGCACCCGCCACGACGAACAATATCTGGATCTACCTGAAGACGAATCGCTGAGTGGCGAGCACCTGGACTCACAAGTTCAAAAGGCGCAGGAACAGATCTACGCCCTCAAGCGCCAACAGGAACAAATCGAGCGCCAGAAACGCGAACTCGAAGAACTTAGCCGCCGCCAAGAGCAACTGCACGCCGGCAAGGGCGACATGGTGGAGAAATTCACCCGAGCACTAGTCGTACTCGAGCGCGAGACTTATGACGCGCAAAAGCGCTTGGAACAGCTTCACTGCGTTAGCGACGCTTTCCACCAACACCTGGATGTGCTCGAAGCTGTTAACCCCAAGACTTGGGAAGGTTTGGATCTTAATAAAGAGCTAACCAAGGCCCTCAGCGCCGTCGATGATGCGCGCGCCGAATACAGCCGTTCCCTACCTAAGAT
>JAYTYG010000063.1:0-11198 GCA_043742585.1 Spartobacteria bacterium | reverse complement strand
GATCCCCACCGGCGTGGATCTAAGAACCGCCGGGGACGCCGCCAAGATCCTGGCCAAGATAGGCAACGCCAAACAGGTGGTGATTAGATTCCCCGCAGGCGCCTTGGCCCTGCAAGAGGATGGCAGCGTCGTGACCGAAGGCAGCGTCCAAGTCCCCAATAGCCGACTCATCAACATGAGTGGCGTCGGCCACGGCTTCGCGGCCGGCTTCCTCTATGGCGTCCATGAAAACTGGGCCCCGGCCCAGTCATTAAAAGCCGCGCACGCCACCGCCGCAGCCTGTCTTATGGACGGCACACCTTCCGGCGGGATCCGCATCATGTCGTCTTGCCTGGAACTCATCACCAAATACGGACAGCGATAGGATTGAAATCGCCGCCCAGGGTAGGCCCGCTGCACGCCTACCCGGACCGAGCCGATCGAACCGCAACGCGGCCCCCTGGAGTTTGGCCAGTTTCGGCCCCCGGATCGCAGCTCAGAGTTACGCATCTAAAATGACGATGGGAACGTATAAATATTCGCATAACCCATTGGCTGTAAGGCAGCTACGCCAAAGGCGTTGATCCCTACAGCCCAGGGTTGCGAGGAACGAGCTACCCTAGGAGCCGTCGAAAAAGAAAATCCAACCCCAACGTGGGTTGCGCCCGGGATCGTCGTTTGGCGGAACCGCGTTGCGGTTCGATCGGCTCTGGTTTAATCCCCAGGGTAGGCCCGCAGCGGACCAACCCTGGGCTGGAGGACGTAATCCCGGTGGGATATATGAGGACCTGCTTATTAAAGCGAAATTTAGAGGCAATCGCCCTGCGGATGTAACGCCACCTGGGCTCTCCGAATCTTCATCCTTCATCCTTCATCCTTCATCCTTCATCCCTCATCCCTCATCCTTCATCCTTCATCCTTCATCCTTCCGAACACGCGCCATTCGCTTGCAGCGTCTCACGGGACACCCTAAATCTTGGCCGATGCAATTTCTGCCACTCCTCGCCGCCGCCACTCTCGCCACCCTCGCCACGAGCGCTTCGCTGCAGGCCCAAGACCCCACATCCTTCGAAGTCGGCGCTTTAAAGTTCAACCGGCCCGACGCCTGGAGCTGGGTCCCGGTCACTTCGCCCATGCGCAAAGCGCAACTCAAGATCACCGGCAAAGAAAAGGGGCAGGTCGCCGACGTCACATTCTTTCACTTCGGCGCCGGCGCGGGCGGCGGAGTCGACGCCAACGCCAAACGCTGGCTGGGCCAGTTTGAAAGCAAAGAAGGCGCCTCCAAAGTCGACCCCCAGGACATTGGCGGCGTGAAAGTCACCCTCGTCACCACCCAAGGCACCTTCCACAGCGGCATGCCGGGCGGCCCCTTGGAGGCCATCGCTGACTACGCGCTTCTGGGCGCCATCATCGAAAACCCGGAAGGCGACATCTTCATCAAAATGACCGGCCCCGCAGGCTTGGTAAACGAACAGCGCAAAGCGTTTTTAGATTTCATCGCAAGCGCAGTTGCGGCTCGGAAATAAAGACCTAGCTTCAAGAATTCGACCGCAGACTTCATGCATTACTTCGTCACCTCATTCATTTCGATTCTCCACTTTATCAGCGAGGATCTGGTCCAATGCGATTCGAGCACGACCCTCGGTGAAATCTTTTGCGATGAATTCGACGACCTCGACTTCGAACTGGCTCTATCCTGCTTTGAAGCCACCCATAAAGTCGCTTTCTCCGATAAACTTTGGGAAGGCGACCCTGAGGATTACGAAGACCTTTCCATCGAAGAATTCATCGAGACCTACGTGGATAGCCGCGAGCAACGCGACCCGCTCTTCGTCACCAAACGCTTTCTGATGTATCAGGAGTCCCTCACAAAGGCGCTCAACGAGGAAGGCGAAGAGCCGCCCTCCGACGTGTTTTAGCCCCCGGACCCGGCGCCAGGCCCGAGATCGAAACGCCGCTTCTTGGAATACCCCTAGCCCGACTAGTTCCGGAAACCGGAAAAGTCTGCACCGGCCGGGAACTGGCGGAGACACTGGAACACATGGAACTTTCCACAGCGGAAGGCATCGCATGGAACAAGGACCTGAAAGAAGCCCGGAAATCGCTCACCGTCCCCGCCGATAAATGGCAATAATTCTCGACGCGGACGTCATCATACGCGGGGAAAAAGGCACCTTTGATTTGCGCAACTGGTTCGCGGGCCGTTCCGCCGACGAATTTGAAATCGCAGCGATCACAGTCGCAGAACTTTGGCACGGCGTGGAGCGGGCCTCCGGGGCCCAACGCGCCAAGCGGGAGAAATACATCCAAGCCATCGTCTCCTGCTTACCGGTGATTCCTTACACCGAGGAAACAGCCTATGAGCACGCCCGCATTTGGGCGGCGCTCACTGCCTCCGGTAAAATGATCGGATACTATGACGGCATAGTCGCCGCCATCGCGATGGAACGTGGAAGCGCGGTTGCGACATTTAATCGACGGCACTTCTCTGCAATCGCCGGGTTAACCGTCATCGAACCCTGCTGAGGGGCCGAAGACGATAGCCGCAGGGCACACAGAAAACACAAAGATTTAACACGCGAAGGGGACCGCTGAGGGGACAGACAAATCATCCCTCACCCGGGGGTGCCAGGGGCGAGGCCCTGCAAGCCGACTCCGGCAAAAAGCGCATACCAGCCGACTCAACCCAGAGTCCCCCTCTGCGGCTCCGCATCGCCGCGCTAAATCCGCAGGCCACCAGTCGTCGGTGCTGAGACGATCGCATCTCACCAGCCCTGCTCTCGCTCAGCCTTTTAAAAATCTGCGGCAATCTGCGACTCAATCCCAGATTCAGCGCCGGCTTCAGGCGGGCCGAATTCGATTATTTTCTAAGGCTTCGACGGCTGCCGTTTCTGAGAAGAGAAGACCTATGTTTTTGGAGGCCTTCCAGAGTTATCCACCGCAAATGCAGCGCTTCACGCCATGCTCATCAACAAACTTAAAACCACCGTCCTCATCCTTATCGGCACCTTAGCGTTCGTCACCTCTGCCGCCGCGTTGAGTTGGAAAAAAGTCTACGACGCGCGGGATAAAGGCCTCCCGAAGACCGCAATCGAGGCACTCGAGCCGATCATCATCGAGGCCATGAAAAGCAAAAAATACGCAGAGGCTACCAAGGCTATCTGCACCAAGATCGCGCTTGAGGGCAGAATCGAGGGCAACAAGCCGGAGGAAAAAATCGTCCGGCTCGAGGCCGAGCTAGGGAAGGCGCCGATCGAGATGCAACCGATGATGCAAGCGATTCTCGCCGATTGGTATTGGCAATACTTTCAACAGAACAGGCACCGCTTCCAGCAACGGACCCAGACCGCCGAACAACCCGGCAAGGATTTCACCACATGGGATCTGCGACGCATTTTGGCTGAGATCGACAAACATTTTACCAGCGCGCTGGCCAACGAACAAATCCTCAAAGCCACCCCGGTCGCGCAATATGACGAGCTCCTTGAAATAGGCACGGTCCCTGACTCCTACCGGCCCACGGCCTTTGACTTTCTCGCCCATCAAGCGCTGGCATTCTACCAAGCCGGCGAGCAGGGCGCAGCGAAAGCAGAAGACGAATTCGAGATCGCCGCCAGCGGCCCAGTGTTCGCCCCGGCGGCCGGGTTTCTGGAGTGGCAGCCCGCCGCGACTGACGTTATTTCGCCCAAGCTCAAAGCGCTCAAACTTTACCAGAACCTGCTCGCATTCCATCAAAAGGACGAGGACAAGACAGCGTTCATCGATGCCGATCTATACCGGTTGGCATTCGGGAACAATCAAGCAGTAGGGCCGGACGTCAGAGACAATTACAAGGCCGCGCTCAAGCGGTTTGTGGAAGAGTGGCGCGAGCACCCGATCTGCGCCCGAGCACTGTTTGCGTTAGCCACGGAATGCCAGGCGGAAGGCGACCGACTCGAGGCGCACAAACTCGCCCAGCGCGGCGCGGACGGGTTCGCGGGGAGCGCCGGGAGCGCGCTGTGCTACAACCTACTCCAGCAGATCGAAGCCAAGAGCCTCGCAATCAGCACCGAGCAGGTCTGGAACGAGCCTTGGCCGCTCCTAGCCGTCACCTACAAGAACGTCAGTAAGGTCCACTTCCGCGCGGTGTCCTATGATTTCGCGGCATTCGTCGCCCGGCAAAGCTGGAATTTCGGCAATCAATGGGACGACAACCTCAACAAAGAAGTCCGCACCAAACAGCCCGTCGCGTCATGGGACGCCACATTACCGGCCACCGCAGACTTTCAGGAGCGGACCGAGAAGATAGCAGTCCCGAAAGACCTTAAACCCGGCTTCTATATCATCCTCGCCAGCCACGCCGCCTCGTTTGGAGAGAAGGACAACTTCGTCTCCGGCACCTCGGTCTGGGTGAGCGACTTGGCGCTCGTCGTCCGGCCACGTCAGAATGAAGGCGCCCTCGACGGATTCGTCCTCAAGGCCCTCACTGGTGAGCCGGTGCCGGGGGCCAGCGTGCGGACCTGGATGCGCAATCGCGACGGAAAGTTCGTACCCGGGCCAGAAACCAAGTCAGACGAAAATGGCCTCTTCCGATTCACAGGCGACAACCGGCAGTTGGTGTTACTGGCGCAAAAGGATGCCCAATCCATCGGCAGCGGGCGCCAGTTTCATCTCGGCCAAGCCCACCAGCCGGAGAGGTCGACCCACACGATCTTCTTCACCGACCGCGCTCTCTACCGGCCCGGGCAAACGATCCAATACAAAGGCATCTGTTACCGAGTCGCCACCGATGAGAACAAATATGGAGTCCTCGCTGACGAGCCAGTGACGGTGGAGTTCTGCGACCACAACGGCAAAGCCGTTGCCAGTCAGACGCACAAAAGCAACGATTACGGAGCGTTTTCAGGGAGCTTCACTGCACCGGGCGGGACGGTCACCGGCCAGATGACTTTGCGGGTCACTGGTGGCCCGTCCGGCATGACGCACTTCAGCGTGGAGGAATACAAGCGGCCTAAATTCCAAGTGGAGCTATCGCCTCCGAAGGAAGCCGGCAAACTCGGGGCGGAGGTGCGCGTGCCCGGCAAGGCCAGCGCCTATACCGGCGCGACCATCGGCGGGGCCCAGGTCAAATGGCGCGTCGTGCGCAATGTGGTATTCCCGCGCTGGTGCTGGTGGGGCCGATGGTATGGCATAGCCGCCAACCGGGGCGACAGCCAGAACATCGCACACGGCACAGCCACGACAGATAATGACGGCGCTTTCACCGTGAACTTCACTGCGTTGGCAGACTCTGCGGTGCCGGAAAAAACCGAGCCGACGTTTACCTTCACGGTCTATGCCGACGTGACAGACACCACCGGTGAAACCCGGTCCGCCAGTCAAAGCCTGCGAGCCGGTTACACCGCGCTTTCCGCGACGCTCACTGCCGAAGAATGGCAGACGCCGGACAAACCGCTCGAATGGACCATCGGCACCACATCGCTCGACGGCGAAGCGCAGCCGGCCGAGGGCACGCTAAAAGTCTATGCGCTAAAGCAACCGGATCGAATCCTGCGCACCGACGTGGGCGGGGCAATGCCCGATGATTACTGGTGGTTCCGGCGCAACCCCCGCAGCACCGTGGAGCCAAAGGCTGATCCGGCCAATCCGGAGTCTTGGGATTTGGGGGAAGTTGTGTTCGAAGCGCCCTTCAAGACCGACGCCGCCGGCACAGTCAAAGTAACCCAAACGCTGCCGGCCGGAATCTATCGCGCCGCGTTGGATTGCAAAGATCGGTTCGGCAAGACGGTGACAGCGCGGCTGACCTCGCAGGTGGTGGACGTGAAGAGCGCAAAGTATCCGCTCAAACTGGCCAGTCATTTCACAGCGCCGAAGTGGTCGGTGGAGCCAGGCGAAAATTTCATCGCGCTCTGGGGAACCGGCTATGACACGGGCCGGGCCTATGTGGAACTGGAGCAACAAGGCAGGATCCTGCGCGCATTCTGGACAGGCGTCGGCCGCACACAGGAACTCGTCACGCAGGCCGTCAGCGAACGGATGCGTGGCGGATTCACCATCCGCGTCACCTACGTCCGCGAAAACCGGGCATACCTGGAGAACAGGGTCATCGACGTACCTTGGTCCAATAAACAGTTCACAGTAAAATGGGATCATTTCACCTCGAAACTCGAACCCGGCAAGAAAAGCACTTGGACCGCCATCGTGACAGGTAAGGACGCAAAAGCCGCAACTGCGGAAATGGTGGCGACACTCTACGACGCATCGCTCGATCAGTATCGGATACATACCTGGCCCACGAACTTCGGCGCGTTCCGGCAGGAATACTGCCACCTCAATCCGCAGTTTGAGAACGCCGTAGCTGTCTTCCAACATCTGCACGGCTACTGGCAGAATAACTCCCGGGGGGCGGCACTTATCTACCGCCATTTCCCCGGCGACATTTCCCCGAGAAACTGGGGTTATTTTGGATGTATGGAATTTGCGCCCAGCCCGGGCCGTGCGGTCGGTGCGACTCGTTCCATGAGCGACAAAGACGATGACAGGAAAATCGGTGCTACAGCGCCGATGATCGCCAGCAAAGTAAGCCAAGACGAGGGTGCCTCCGAGGCCAAGCGTGCGCGCATAGATTCGGGCGACCCCGCGCAGCAATCCGAAGCCGCGCCTGGCCTGGAATTAAACAATGTCACCGCGCGCAAAAACCTCAACGAGACGGCGTTTTTCTTACCACGCTTGTTGAGCGATAATGATGGCATTGTGCGAATGGAGTTCACTATGCCAGAGGCGTTAACGGAGTGGAGGCTCTTGGGCTTCGTCCACGACCGTGCCTTGCGCGCCGGCTTCCTCACCGACAAGGCCGTCACCGCCAAGGACCTCATGGTCGCGCCGAACCCGCCGAGATTCGTGCGCGAGGGTGACACCATCGAGTTCACCGTGAAGGTGAGCAACCAGTCCGCCACGCGCCAGACCGGCAAGGTCCAGCTTTCACTGGCTGACGCGCGCACCCTCAAGAACATGGACGTGGAGTTGGCCAACTTGCGACCCGAGCAGGAGTTCGATCTTCCGGCCAAGGAATCGCGCTCATTCGCATGGCGGTTGAGCGTGCCGGACGGCATGAATTTCCTCACCTACAAAGCCGTTGGCGCAACCGACCGATTGAGCGACGGCGAGGAGGGCTATCTGCCAGTATTATCGCGCCGGATTTTGGTCACCGAGTCGCTGCCGCTCCCGATCCGTGGGGCACAAACCAAGACCTTCGACTTCACGAAGCTGACGCAATCGGGCAGTTCACAGACCTTGAAGAACGAGAGTCTCACCGTGCAGATGGTCAGCCAACCGGCCTGGTATGCGGTGATGGCGTTGCCATACTTGATGGAGTATCCGCACGAGTGCAGCGAACAGATCTTCAACCGGCTCTATGCGAATTCGCTGGCCCGCTTCATCGCCAACTCCGATCCGAAGATCCGGCGCATCTTCGATCTCTGGAAAAACACCCCGGCGCTGGACAGTCCCCTGGAGAAAAACCAGGACCTCAAGTCACTCACCATCGAGGAAACGCCTTGGCTGCGACAGGCCCACCGCGAGAGCCAGGCGCGGCGCGACATCGGGATTTTATTCGATGCCAACCGGCTCGACACCGAGACCCAGCAGACCTTCGACAAGCTCGCGCAAAGACAGCTTGGCGACGGCTTGTGGCCTTGGTTCCCAGGTTCCCAGGGCGACGAATTTATCACGCTCTATATCGCCACTGGGTTCGCTCGAATCCGACATCTCGGCGCCCAAAACGTAGACCTATCGTTAGCTATAAAATCCCTCGGCACCCTCGATGCCTGGATGGATAGCCACTACAGGAAGATCCTTAATTCACCAGATCCGGACAAATACGTGCCGAGCTCCATCGACGCGCTCTACCTCTACGGCCGGAGCTTTTTCATCAAGGACAAACCGATCGCAGGCAACCATCAGGACGCCGTGAACTTCTACCTAAATCAGGCCAGAAAATTCTGGCTCCAGGTGAATTGCCGACAATCACAGGGCCACCTAGCCATTGGCTTAAAGCGCTTTGGCGATGCCGAGACTCCTCGCGCCATCATGCAGTCCATCAAGGAACGCAGCGTCAGCAACGAGGAAATGGGCATGTTCTGGCGCGACACCGAATTGACCTGGGCTTGGTACCGCGCGCCCATTGAAACCCAGGCTCTGATGATCGAAGCGTTCGATGAAGTGATGGGCGACGCGCAGGCGGTCGAGGACGCCAAAGTCTGGCTGCTCAAACAAAAACAGACCCAGGACTGGAAAACCACCAAGGCCACCGCGGACGCTGTCTACGGACTTCTGTTGCGCGGCAAAAATCTACTCGGCAGCGACGCCCTGGTCGCCGTCAACCTGGGCGGCGAAACCATCCACCCGGAGAACGTCGAAGCCGGCACCGGATTCTATGAGAAGAAATTCGTGCACAGCGAGATCCAGCCAGCCATGGGCAAGATCACGGTAACAAAGACCGACGCCGGCGTGAGCTGGGGCAGTGTCCACTGGCAGTATCTGGAAGACATGGCCAAGGTCACACCGCACGAAGGCACGCCGCTCAAGCTCAAGAAGACGTTCTATCGGAAGGACACCACGAAATCCGGGCAGGTCTTGCTGCCTGTGAATGGCCCGTTAGCTGTCGGCGACGAATTGGTTTGTCGGCTCGAACTCCGTGTCGATCGCGACATGGAATACGTCCATCTCAAAGACCAGCGGGCCAGCGGCACGGAACCCGTAAATGTCCTGAGCCAGACCAAATTCCAGGATGGCCTTGCCTATTACGAGAGCACCCGCGACACCGCCAGCCACTTCTTCATCCACTACCTCCCCAAAGGCGCCTTTGTGTTTGAGTATTCCGTCCGGGTCCAATTGAAGGGCAAATACCAGTCCGGCATCGCGAACATCCAGTCCATGTATGCCCCCGAGTTCAATAGTCACTCGGAGAGTTTTGAGCTGGAGGTGAAGTAATTTACCGCCCCCGCCTCGACTGCATTCCAATGACTCAGCGCTTATGCATCGAACGCCTAAACCCCGGGATCAAAGCCGCAGACAATCCAGAAACCACAGAGATTGCGCCGGATATAGCCAGTGTGTAGCCCCAAGCGCACAGCGTCCACAATCCGGCACGGGCAACTTGTCGCGGAACGGGGACAGCCGGAACAGGGACAGACACTTTATTCTCCGCTTTCATGCGAGGCACGGTTCCTTGGGGTCACAGACACGAATGATCGCCTGATGATAGATAAGCACAGGGCAGCCCATAAAGACGACCGCTACGGCTAGCCACTGAGCAAACCACGACCAAGTCTCAGGCGTGACGTGTGTCATGTGCACCTCTGAAATATGATGCCCCACCACCAAAACGTTGCACCCAAAGCCAAGAAAGACATAGCTCCGGAAACGCACCGCCAGAAGGAGAGCGCCAACGTTGAGACCGCCAAAGCCTGCCGCCAAACTGAGATAAACCACGGGGGCAATTCCCATGAAGGCAGCGAAACCGAATGTGACAAACGCTAGCGATACGACCACCCCCAAGCATCGAATACCTCTCTTGATGGTTGGCGGCTTGATTGCTTGCTTCATGTCAAAAGAGAATGACACAAGCGCCCTACGATCTCAACAGCCGCGACCGACCAGCCTGGCGCAGATACTCCCCGGTGGATCCCCTGGAAGCCGCAGCCCTTACAGCCCCTCAACCGTTCCCAGGAGCCCATTCGTTATTGTCGATACACCGCCTTACGATGCCTGACGCGCTGAACCTCGACGACGTGCGAATCATTGAAACCCTCGTAAATGACGCGATAATCTCTGACGCGAATTCGGCAGGTGCGCTAGTGGACTCCTAGTGCCTGATCCACGCTAAATACTGGGGCTAGCGAAACCGAGAATTTCGACGATATGTGAAGGCACAAAAGGAGCAGGGCATACGTATCTAAATTGTCTGTAATCGCTGCTCCTCTATATCCCAACGGGATTCGAAATATCCCAACGGGATCCTCTATATCCCAACGGGATTACGCCCTCCAGCCCAGGGTTGGCTCGCTGCGGGCCTACCCTGGGAACTAAACCAGAGCGAATCGAACCGCAACGCGGTTCCACCAAAGGTCGCCCCCGGGCGCAACCCGCGTTGGGGTCGGATTCTCTTCTTCGACGATTCCCAGGGCAGCTCGTTCCTCGCAACCCTGGGCTGGAGGGCTTAACGCCTTTGGCGTAGAGGATTTGCAGCCAACGATTTAGGGCAGGATCTAAACATTCCCATTATCATTTAAGATGCGTAAGCCCTGACACAAGGAGGTGTCGAATGCCCAAGAAATATATCGTCCGGCTGTCTGCTGAGGAACGTGGTGCTTGTCAGGAAATCGTAAAACAGCTCAAGGGATCTTCGGAGAAAGTCAGGCGAGCGCAGATTTGAAGAACTTATACCCAAAGATTAAGAATGGATGACGCACTAGTCGGCTGAATCACCCGGTTCCGTGAGGCCCCCCTCTGCGCCTCCGCGCTCTGCGTTAAAACTCTTGGCACCAAAGAAAGTTAACGTGGAGCCGCAGAGGGGGAGAATATAGGACTGTCTGTCCCCTTCAGCTCTCTGCGCCTCCGGGCCTCTGCGTTAAATCCGAGGTCCATCCGCGAGATCTTCTACCGCCGCCCGCAAGAGCTCCAACTCCTCCTCCAAAGCGCCGAACGCTTCGGCCGCCATGCCCAGCTTACCACTGCGCACCAAACCTTCGAGCGTCAGCGCCAGCTCCAGCGTGCGAGCCGCGCCAAATTGAGCCACCGCATTCACCAACTCCTGCGCACCCCGACTTAATACAAAAGCGTTCCCACTCGCCAACGCCTCACGCATCTCAGAAAGCGCCGCGTCCGACTCGTGCAAAAACGAACACGCAATCGTCTTCAAAACTTCCGGGCCGCCACCGAGCTCCCTTAAAATCCAATCGCGCGACTGTATCGTCTTAGAGCGCGCATGCACTGGAAACGGAATAATGCTGCTATCCGAGCCATCAGCCGAATCAGCCGAATCAGCGGAATCAGCCGAGCCCGCCCGCTTAACAGTGCGGATGACATTCATCAGCTCCCCTCTATTAAAAGGCTTGGAGACATAGCCATCCATCCCATTAGCCAAACAACGCTCCCTGTCCCCCTTCATCGCATGTGCAGTCATCGCCACGATCGGGACGTGCGCCCCGGCAACACCCTCATACTCGCGAATCGCCGAA
>JAYTYG010000062.1:0-6840 GCA_043742585.1 Spartobacteria bacterium | reverse complement strand
TGCAGGAATTGGCCAAGCAGTCGGCTTATCAGAACGCGCCGTCGCCTTTTTGATTCGGGCGCCCCGAGGTGCCCGGGCGTAGGGCTGCGGCTTGCGGGTAAATGGGCGTAAATTACCCCGCACATTTCGGTCGGCTGCCAACGGGGATGCCTAAGAACGCTGAACTTAGCGCCAAGTTCTGACCGGAACGAATTTAACGCAAGACGCCGAGGATGGGCCGAAAGTGGCTTGCCTACTTGCGGTCGCGAGCAAATCGGATCAGTCGTCGCTTTACTTTGTGGCTCAACGTGAGGTCGGCTGTTTTAGATGCGCGAATCCCCGGTGAGGAATCCGGGGCGGGCTACAGCAGAAAGCTGCGGAGCTTGGCGAGGGCAAAGGCCCGGTGGCTGAGTTGGTTTTTTATCTCGGCCCGAAGCTGGGCAAAGGTTTCCTGCTCCCCGGCTGGTATAAACAGCGTGTCGTAGCCGAACCCGCTTTCCCCGCGCTCTTCCAAAATGAGTTGGCCTTCGACGCTGCCCTCGAAGGTGCCAAGGATTTTCCCGTCCTCGGCCAAGGCCATGACGCAGCGAAACCGGGCGGAATGTGAGTGGCCGCAGGGGGGGAGGCTTTTGAGAGTATCGAGCAATTTGGCGCGGTTCTCGGCATCGCTGGCGCATTCGCCGGCGTAGCGTGCAGAGTGGACCCCGGGGGCGCCGCCGATCGCGTCGACTTCCAAGCCGGAGTCATCGGACAAAACTAAGCCGGGGAAAATGCGCGCGGCCTCCAGGGCTTTGATAATGGCATTGGCCTCAAAAGTGTTGCCGGTCTCCAGCGCTGCGGGGATTTCAGGGTGGGCATTGAGATCCCGCACATCGAAGTGGCCGCCGAGCATGGCGCGGATCTCAGCGGTTTTGTGGGAGTTATGAGTGGCGATGAGCAGGGCGCGCATGGCGAGACGATACATCTCGCGTCAACCGCGCAGGGAGGAGCGGTTTGAAGGATAAAGGATGAGGGATGAAGGATGAAGAAATGGAAGCGTCGGGCTTGGCGGCCCCTGCGTTCTCCGAATCTTCATCATTCATAATTCCTAATTCATAATTCCTAAATGCGCCCTCCGAGGCCATTGACGCGCGAAGCAGAGTCCTGTTCATTCGCCGCCTTCCCGCGAATCCATGAGCACCGAACGCCGCAGACCTTACCCATACGATCAAATTGAGCCCAAGTGGCAGGCATTCTGGGAGGCGAATCAGACCTTCCACGTGCCGAACCCGGGCGAGCCTGGATTCGATCCCGCTCAGCCTAAATATTACGTGCTCGATATGTTCCCGTATCCCAGCGGCTCGGGCCTGCATGTGGGGCATCCGGAAGGTTATACCGCGACCGATATCATCGCGCGATACAAGCGGATGTGCGGGTTTAGCGTCTTGCATCCGATGGGCTGGGACGCGTTTGGGTTGCCAGCCGAGCAGTATGCGATCAAGACCGGGCAACATCCTTCGGTGACCACCGCGCAAAACGTGGCGCATTTCAAAGCGCAGCTCAATCGCATCGGGTTCGCATACGATTGGCAACGCGAAGTTAACACCACGGATCCTGGTTATTACAAATGGACCCAGTGGATCTTCCTGCAGATCTATCATTCCTGGTTTAATCCCGCCACCCAACGCGCAGAACACATCTCCACCTATTCCGGGCCCGACCCGGATTCGGTCCGGCTCGCTTATGTGGCAGAGGTGGCTGTCAATTGGTGTCCGGAGTTGGGCACGGTGCTCGCCAACGAAGAGGTGATCGATGGCAAAAGCGAGGTGGGCGGATTCCCGGTGACTCGTCGGCCCATGCGCCAATGGATGTTGCGGATCACGGCCTATACCGAGCGGCTTATTCATGAGCTGGATGGATTGGATTGGCCGGACTCGATCAAGGCGCTCCAGCGCAACTGGATCGGGCGCAGCGAAGGCGCCGAAGTGCACTTCCAGGTTGCGGACTCGGATCAAAGCATCACGGTTTTTACGACCCGGCCTGACACGCTTTACGGTGCCACATACATGGTTGTCGCCCCGGAACACCGGCTCGTCGATCTGATCGCCACGGAAGAGCAGGTGCCCGCGATCGAGGAGTATCGTGAAAAAACCGCGCGCAAGAGCGATCTGGAGCGCACGGAATTGTCCAAGGACAAGAGCGGCGTTTTTACCGGCGCATTTGCGATCAATCCGGTGAGCGGTGAGCGGATCCCGATCTGGATCGCCGATTATGTCCTCCTGGGTTACGGCACGGGCGCCATCATGGCTGTGCCGGCTCACGATGAGCGCGACTGGGAGTTCGCCGAAAAGTTCTTTCTCCCCATCCGCGCGGTGGTTTCTCCGACGCCCAGACTCGGCCTCGGCGGCGAGTCGCCTTGCAGCGCGACTCCGCTGGAATGTGTGCCTGGCGCGGGTTACGCGATCAATTCCGGGCCGCTCGACGGCTTGTCCACGGAAGAAGCCAAGCACGAGATCACGCGCCGATTGGAGGCGCTTGGGATTGGTAAAAAAACGGTAAATTACAAGCTGCGCGATTGGTTGTTTTCGCGCCAACGCTATTGGGGCGAGCCTTTCCCGATTATCTGGGAAGCGGGTCGGCACCGGGCGCTGGACGAGGGCGTGTTGCCGCTGACGCCGCCGCCGCTGGCTGATTTCAAGCCGACCGGGACGGGCGAGCCGCCGTTGGCGAAGGCGACGGATTGGGTGCGCTACAGCGATACTGCGACGCGGGAAACCAACACTATGCCGCAGTGGGCGGGGTCCTGTTGGTATTACCTGCGTTATACGGATGCGCAGAATTCCGAACGGTTCGTCGGCGCCGAGGCCGAGAGTTATTGGATGAGCGGCCCGAAAGACTTGGCGAATCCGGCGCGCAAAGGCGGGGTGGATCTGTACGTGGGCGGCACTGAGCACGCGGTCCTTCACTTGTTATACTCGCGTTTCTGGCACAAGGTGCTCTACGACCTGAACTTGGTGTCGTGCGTCGAGCCGTTCCAGAAGCTCGTGAACCAGGGGATGATCCTTGGCGCGGACGGGCAGAAGATGTCGAAGTCGCGCGGCAACGTGGTGAATCCGGACGACGTGATAGCGCAGTATGGGGCGGACTCGTTGCGTTGTTATGAAATGTTCATGGGCCCGCTGGAGCAGTCGAAGCCCTGGAGCATGACGGGAGTGGAGGGCGTATCGCGTTTTCTGGCCCGGGTGTGGCGCCTGGTCATGGAAGAGAATCAGGCCGGCGAATGGCAGATCACGCCGGTGCTTGCGGAGGTGGCGCCGGACAAGGCGCAGCTCAAGGTGATGCACGCCACGATCAAGAAGGTGGGCGACGACATCGAGACGCTGAGTTTTAACACAGCGATCTCGCAGATGATGATCTTCGTGAATGCGTTTATCCCGGCCAAGCCCCGGCCATTGGAGGCGATCCGGATTTTACTACAGTTGCTCAACCCGTTTGCGCCGCATTTGACCGAAGAACTCTGGGAGCGACTGGCTTTCGAGGGTGCGCTGGCCAGCCGTCCGTGGCCGGTCTGGAATCCTGAGTATTTGATCGAGGACGAAGTGGAGTTGCCGGTGCAAGTCAATGGGAGGCTGCGCGACAAGATCGTGGTCAAAAAAGAGGCCACGAGCGCCGAGGTGGAAGCCGTGGCGCTGGGTTCCGTGAAAGTGCAGGAGCACACGACGGGCAAGACGATTAAGAAAGTCATCGTGGTCCCGGGTAAGTTGGTCAATATCGTCGTTGCGGAATGACGAATGCGCGGGGAGTAGTGGGGACGTAGCCCAGCTTCGGTCTAATGACTGCATCGGTCTCCCGCGCGCATCAAACCAGCTCCTCCTCACTTTTCTATGGCTGCAAATCCCGAAACTCTCGCCGTTGCTCTCGCTGGCGAGATCGATCTCCATGAGGCGCCACGGATCAGGGAATTGCTCCTCCCGGCGTTGGCCCGTGAAGTGGATAGGCTCGTAATCGACCTGAGCGCTGTGACTTACATCGACAGCTCAGGGCTGGCACTTTTGATTGAGGCCCTTCAGCAGGTCACCACTTACGGCGGTCAACTCGCCCTCAGCGGCTTGCGTCCCAGCCTCAAAAGCATTTTCGAAATCGCGCGGCTGGATCAGCTTTTCCAAATTGTGCCCGATCAGGACAGCCCGGCGTCCGGCTAAGTGCGTCCGGCTAAGTGCGTGCCATAAGTGCGTGCCAGACGGCGGCGCGTCTGTTTTTTACGCTTCACCGGATGGCTTGATTTTCCGTGGACGCTGGGAATACTTCCGCGCCCCCCGTCGACCGCCCACGGCGATTCGCATTGGGGCGCGCATCGTTTTTCTCAGAACACATCACATGGACATTTATATTCTGCACGACGGTAAGGAGATCGGGCCTTTTAGCGAGGTCACCACCCAGACGCTTTTGAAGCAGGGCAGCGTGCAGCTCAATGACCATGCTTGGCGGCCCGGGATGGATCAATGGATGCCCTTGCACAGCGTGCTTTATCCCGCGGCTTCCGCGCCCACGCACGTCCGGCCCCCACTGCCTCAGGCGATTGTTGAAGAGCACCCGGTGCAAATGCCTGCGCCTCCGGTGGTTGTGGCCGAGGCGCCGAGTGTCGTGCCGATGGAGAAGGCGGCCGATCATCAGGTCGCGATTGAGAGCGCGCCTGCCACGGAGAAGCAGAAAGCCTTTCTGGAATACATGGGACAGCCTGTGCCCTCGAATCTGACCAAGGAGCGGGCAGCGTTGGCGGTGAATGATGTGATGGAAGATCCTCGGGATCCGGCCCGGCTGGCGAGTTGGAATACGGATCGCCTGCGGTTGCATCCGGAGCTTTTTGCGGCGGAAATCCAGGCTAAAAAAGACAGTCGGCCGAGTGTTTTCCTGCAGTTGGTGCAGAGCGAGGGCGAAGAGTATTTTAGCAAAGTCACCAAGGCTCATTGCCAGGTGCTCGTCGGCTTTCTCGATATGCGGTTCCCAAATTGGGATTCGGATAAACCCGAGGACGCGACTTGGAAATACCTGTTTCCGGCCATCGCCGAAAAGTTCCCGGCGTTGGTGTCTAAATCGGCGAAGGGAAAATTTAAATTCCCGGACGGCGCCAAGGTCGCATCGGAGCTTACCATGAATCCCGTGCGGAATCCTGTCAGGGCCGTGGCTGTCGGCGCGTTGAAGCCTCGGGCCGTGGCGCGCCCTACGTCCCCGATGGTCGCCCTGATGCGCGGCTTGGTGATCGGGCTGGTGATTCTTTCGGCCGCCTTTTTGATCAAGGAAGGCTCTGCGATCTTCACGTCCGGAGGGCTTTTTTCCAATGGCAGTTCTCAGGGCCTAAAGGACTCCGAAGTGCCGGTGGGTTTGGAGCCCGCTCCCGCAGTAGCTCCGGCGGAGCCAGCTGCAGAGGTGGTGCCAGCGGTCGCGTCGGCTGAGCCTGTGGCGGCAGTTGCGCCCGAGCCTGCGGCGGCTGAGCCCGGAGCGGCTGAGCCGGCGGTTGCGCCCTTGGTGGCGGATTCAGCGACGGTATTGACGCCAATCGCGCCTGAACCCGCTGCCCCTGTGCCTGTGTCTACGCAAGCCCGTGCGTGGCTCTTGGTGACAAAGCCGGTTGAAGTGAAGTCGCCCTTCGGTAAATTGACATTGAGGCCTGGCACAAAGCTCAAAGTCGTCGCCGTGGAAGGCCCGAGCGTGAAGGTCAAATCCGGAAACGATGTGTTTATCATTCCCGCCGCTTCTACCGACGTCGCCGTTCCCCTTCCGCCGCCAGCTCCAGCGCCAGGCGCGGCCCCAGATGCCGCTTTAGGCTTGGCTCCAGGCGCTGCTCCGGCGGACGCCACGGCGGCGCCCGCAACTGCCACACCGGCCTCGCTCTTTTAAAGCGGGTTGAGCGTGCCGATGATCCTCAGCCCTTGCAGCGTCAGGTCCGCTCGAATCGCTTTGATCTCAGGTAGACCCGCCGCGATCAGTTCCGCGTATCCGCCGGTCGCGACGACTTGCAGATTTTTTTTCACGCCGAGTTCTTTGCCGAGCTCGACGAGGATTTGGCGCACCAACCCGCGATAGCCATAGATCGCACCGGCCAGCATGGCTTTTTTGGTGGATTTACCGATCGCTGCCGGCGGTTCGAGGAGGCTGATTTTGGGCAATAATGCGGTGCGCTGGTGGAGGTAATCGGTCATGGCCTCGAGGCCCGGGGCGATGACTCCGCCGACGTAGTTGCCTTGCTTTGAAATGATGTCGAAGCTGACCGCCGTCCCGAAGTCCACCACCACCACGGGCGCTCCGTAAAGCGCGGCGGCGCAGGCGGCGTTGGCCAGCCGGTCGGCGCCGATTGTTTTGGGTTTGGGATAGTCGATTCCCACCCCGAGCTGGGCCTTCGCGCTGACGCTCAGCAGCGGGGTGCCTTTTAAAAGGCCGGTGAGCAGTGCGCCTTTCTCCGGCACCACCGAGGAGAGCACCACGGATTTAAACCGCCAGCCGCGCAGCGCTCGCTTGAGCGTTTCCGGACCCAGGGCGCGAGTGGCGACTTTGCGCGTCTGGAGAACGTCGCTGCGGCTGGCGATGGCGAATTTTGTGAACGAGTTGCTGTTGTCGATCAGCAGGAATTCGGCGGGTGCGGCAGGCATGGCCGCCCATTGCAGACTGGAGCGGGCTGCCAGGTCAAGATTGCTGGTGGCAGGAGCTGGGTGGAATTATGAAGGATGAGGGATGAATGATGAAGGATGAGAAGCCTTCGGGTTTAACGCTACCTGCGTTCTCCAAATCTCCGTCATTCGTAATTAGGGCGCCTTTGGAGCTGCGCTTGTAAGAATTCGGTGAGGCGCCCTGCCGCCCCCGTCCCGCAGCCGACACTTGCCGCCA
>JAYTYG010000061.1:0-5471 GCA_043742585.1 Spartobacteria bacterium | reverse complement strand
TTGATGCTCAGTGTGGGCCGGTTTTTTCCCGATCTCATCCGTAAGCTTTTGCAGAAGCTGCTCATCACCGGCAAAAGCCCTGCGCCGCTGGCGTTCAGCCGGACTTTGGCGTGGCAAGGCGCCAGGCTCGAGGTGCGCGATGAGTTGAGCTCCAGCGCTTGGGACAAGGTGCGGGCTGTGGGGATCGGCGCCTTACAGACTTCGATCTACGTGGTCATGAGCCGCACTTATCAGGCCGGTCAGTTGCAGCCCTGGCTGGATCTCACCGACAAGGTGCGCGCCTTGAAAAGTGGCGAGTCGCTCAAGCTCGAGCGCCGGTTTTAAATCTCCGTAATGTTTACATTGCGGTCGCTGTTCGCTGCCGCAATTCACCTGCATTGATTCCTTCGTAATTGCTTTGAAACGACTTCTCTCCCTGTTGGTTAGCGTGCTCATCCTGGCGCTGATGTACTGGAAAATCGGGCCCGAAAATCGGACCCGCCTGCTCGCGATATTCGCCCAGTGCGACTCGCTTTGGATGGTGCTGAGTTTGGGTATGGTGGTGCCGTTGACGCTTTTTACTTCCTGGCGTTTGCAGCAGTTGATGCCGCAGGCCGGGCAACTGGGATTTGGGGAGGCTAACAAGCTGATCCTTGTGGCCAGCGTCCTGAATCTGATTTTGCCATCGAAGATGGGCGACATTGCCAAGGCTTATTTCATGAGGGATCGCGGGCATCTCAACGGTGCGCTGGCGCTTTCGCTCGTGGTGTTTGAGAAGTCCTGCGACATGCTTTCCCTGCTGCTCTGGTGCGTGTTTGGGCTGGCGATTTATCCCGAGAAAAACGGGATTTTTTGGCTGATGACAACGGCGGTCGGTTCGATGCTCTTGCTCGGTGGTTTGTTGCTCGGTTCGAAGGCGTTCGCTCAATTTGCGTTCGGGTTCGCAGGCCGCTTCGCCCCGAAAAAACTGGGAGCCAAGATCACTCATTTCGCCGGGTCCTGGGGCGAGATGCATGATTATTTCTGGGCCAGTAAGACCCGGCTTTTAAAGGTCACCCTGACTTCGGTGTTCATCTGGTTTCTGCATCTGCTCCAAATCTGGATGTTTATCCTAGCGCTGCGTGCGTCGGTGCCGTTTGTGCGGAACCTGGCGCTTTCGCCGTTGGCGATCTTGGCGGGGCTGCTCCCGGTGCCGACGTTTGGCGGGGCCGGCACGCGCGATGGGGCGTTGGTGGCGCTCTACGATCCGTATTTTGCCACGCCGGTGGCGCTGGCTTTGGGGCTGCTCTGCACGGCGCGTTATCTTCTGCCAGCGATCGGCGGCCTGCCTTTTATCAGCCAATATATTGGGGTGGTAAAGACCATGGATAAAACCAAGTTGGCCGCGGAGTAGGCTCCTAAAATCGGACGTCGGGGTAGGGGAAAGCCCTGAAAAGAATCGTTAATTATTCCTAGGCTTTCACTTTCAATTCAAAGTAAATAGCCGTCCCTTTTTTCTAATGGAGACGCCGCTCTTACAGCTCAGTGATATCCTCAAATCCTTTGGCGCGGTGCGCGCTCTCAATGGGGTTTCTTTCGCTCTGCGGGCCGGCGAAGTTCACGCTTTGCTGGGCGAAAATGGCGCCGGCAAGTCGACTTTGATTAAAGTCATCGCAGGCGCCCATTTACCGGATGGCGGCACCTTGGCCATCGATGGGCAGACTTTGGGGCGCTTGAACCCGCGGGCGGCGCGCGAACTCGGCATCGCTTGTATCTACCAGCAGCCGGCGCTTTTCGGGGATCTCTCGGTGGCGGAAAACATTGCGCTGGGCCTGGAGTCTCCGAAGGCGACGCGACGCGTGGATTGGGCCGGACGTCGAGCTACTGCGGAGACTTTGCTCAAGCGGGTGGGGGCCGAGATTGATCCCGATACGGAAGTGCGCCAGCTCTCGATGCCGGAGCAGCAGTTGGTGGAAATCGCCAAGGCGCTGGGAGCCGGGGCGAAGATTTTGATCATGGATGAGCCCACAGCTTCCCTGACGCAGAAGGAAGTCGAGTTACTGCTCAATGTGGTGCGCGATCTCAGGGCGCAGGGTGTGGGCATTATCTATATCTCTCATCGACTCGACGAAATCTTTGCCGTGGCTGATCGCGTGACTGTCCTGCGCGATGGCCAAAGCGTGGGAACGCATCCTGTAGCGACGATGGATGAAGCCGCATTGATTAAGCTGATGGTGGGGCGCGAAGTGTCTGCGATCTATCCGCCGCCCGAAGGCGAGCCGGGGGCCGTGGTGCTGTCGCTCAAGAATCTCGGGTGTCGCGCCTCCAAGGTGCATGCTGTGAATCTCGAAGTGCGGGCCGGCGAGATTGTGGGGCTGGCTGGGTTGGTGGGCGCGGGCCGGACGGAGTTGGCGCGGGTGCTCTTTGGAATCACGCCAGCGGATGCGGGCAGCATCGGTTTGAACGCCGAAGACCTTGTCATCGAGTCGCCGCAACAGGCGGTGGCGCACGGGATTGCCTATGTGCCTGAGGATCGGCGTCGCCATGGCGTGATTCTGGAGATGCCGATTGCTGCCAATACGACGATGGCCATTCACGAGCGGATCTTTCCTGGCACTTGGTTGCGCTTGGAGGCCGAGCGCGAGATGACTTTGAATTATATCCGCGACCTCGGGATCAAGGCGGCCGGACCGGCGGCGCCCGGCGGATCGCTTTCCGGAGGCAATCAGCAGAAGGTGGCTTTGGCGCGCTGGTTGGCGACGCAACCCAAGCTGCTCATTTTGGATGAACCCACTCAGGGCGTCGATGTGGGGGCGAAAGCCGAGATCCACAAAATCATCCGCAGCCTGGCCCGGCAGGGGCTCGCGGTATTGATGATTTCGAGTGATCTGCCGGAGATCATGGGAATGAGCGATCGAATCGCGGTGATGCGCGGCGGCACGATCGTGGAGATGCTGAGCGGGGCGGCGAGTGCGCATGAGATCATGGGCGCGGCGCTCGGGCAGCGGCAAAAGGAGGCGGCATGAACGGCCGTTATTTTCGCGAATGGTCGGTGGCCATCGGCCTGGGACTACTGCTCGCGGTCATGGCGGTGGTGGCCCCGGCTTTCTTTGACCCGCAGCCGATGCTCTCCCGGTTGACTCGCGAGGCGCCCACCCTCGTGCTCGCCTGCGCGATGGCGCTCATCATTATCTCGCGCCAGATCGATATTTCAGTCGGCTCGCAATTTGCCGTTTGCAGCGTGGTGGCGGGACTTTTAGCGGCCGCTAAATTGCCACTTGTCGTGGTCCTGCTCGGGTCGGTCGGTGCCGGGGCTTTGCTCGGGGCGCTCAATGGGAGCCTGGTGGCGGGGCTGCGATTGCCCTCCATCGTGGTGACGCTGGCCACCATGGTCATCCTGCGGCAAGCCCTGCGGTGGTTGCGCCAGGGACAATACGTCGAATTGCCTGACGGCTTCCAATGGTTCGGTCTTAGCCAAAGCGCCGGCCAATGGAGCATCATCGGCCTAGCTCTCGGCCTGCTCCTGTTCCTGGCGCTGGCCATGAAACACTTTTCCGCTGGCCGTTTTGTCTATGCCCTCGGCTCCGATCCCGAGGCGGCTCGATTGGCCGGGATTCGACCCCAGATCATGACGTTCGGAATCTTTGTGTTCATGGGCGCCTTCGCCGGGTTGGCCGCGTTGATGAATATTGTGCAGTCCCGCCAGGTGGATCCCATGTCGGGCTCAGGCCTGGAGCTCAAAGCCATTGCGGCCGCTGTCGTCGGCGGCGTCGCCATCTCCGGCGGTCGCGGAAATCTCTGGGGCGTTTTCGTGGGGCTCCTGCTTTTGGCGTCGGTGAATCCGGCGCTCACCTATTTGAGCGTGGCGCCGTATTGGGAAAAAGCGATTCAGGGGGCGATCATCCTGCTCGCAGTCGTTGCCGATGGGCTTCGCAATCGTCGACAAAATTCCTGAGTTCCATGGCCGCAAAACCTTCTTCACTTCGGGTTAAAGATCTTTTACTCCGGCACGAAACATTGCTGTTGCTCGTGCTGGTGGCCGAAATTGTTTATTTTAACTCCGTTGGTCGGAGATTTAGCACCTTGGACAATGGGTTCAATATCGTCCGGCACTCGGCCGAAATCGGCCTCCTAGCATTGGTGATGACGCCGATTATTCTCACGGGCGGGATCGATCTTTCGGTGGGGTCGTTGCTCGGGCTTTGCGCGGTTTTGTTTGGGAAAATGTGGCGCGACTATGGTTTTTCTCCGGGCCTGGCGGCGGTATGCACGCTGGGGTTTGGCGCGTTGGCCGGGGCGCTCAATGGGGGCTTGATTACCTGGCTGCGGTTGCCGCCCTTGATTGTCACGTTGGGCACTTACTCGCTCTTTCGCGGCTTGGCGGAAGCGCTCACACATGGGGCGGACACGTTTACGAATTTTCCGGCTGCCTTTCTTTTCTTGGGGCAGGAACGGTTCCTTGGATTGCCGACCCAAGGCTGGGCTTTGGTGGGCGTGGCCATTGGGGTTTGGCTGCTGGTGCATCGCAGCACTTTCGGACGGACTTTTCGCGCCATTGGTTTTGCCCCCGAAGGTGCGCGTTATGCCGGGATTCCAGTCGAACGCCGATTGGTGTTTGTCTATGCGCTGGCCGGGACGGTCGCGGCGTTGGCTGCGATCATTTACACCGCGCGCCTCGGGCAGGCGAAGGCTGATGCCGGCACCGGCTACGAGTTATTCGCCATCACCGCAGTGGTGCTCGGGGGCACTTCCATTTTCGGCGGGATCGGCTCGGTGCATGGCACCTTGCTGGGAGTGGCGGCGATCGCTGTGCTCAGCAACGGTTTGTTGCATGCCAATCAACCCGGCGAGGTGGCCGGAATGCTCACCGGCGCCCTTTTGTTAATTGCCCTGGCTGGCAGCGCGCTCGCCAAATGGCTCGCCAGTTTCAAGTCCCGCCCAGTTGTTTCACCGTCCCCCATTGTTCCAAATCCCACTGTATGAAACCCATCCTCCCATTGATCCTGTCTGCCGGTCTGCTGTTTATCGGCGCGTGCAGTAAAGTCCCGCAATCCGGCACCAACGCCGGCACTGATGCCAAGAAGCTCACAGTGGCGTTCATGCCCAAGAGCAAAGGAAACGCCTACTTTATTTCCTGCAAAAAGGGGGCTGATGAAGCCGCCAAGGAATTGGGGATCGAGATGCTTTTTGACGGCCCTACTGAACCCGATCCAGCCAAGCAAAACGAGATCGTCGAAAACTGGACCACGCTCGGAGTGGACGTCATTGCGGTCGCTTGCGAGAACAAGGAGGGCATCTCCACGGCGCTCCGCAAGGCCCGTCAAAAGGGGATCAAAGTGCTCACTTACGATTCCGACGCTGCGATCGATGCCCGGGATTTTTTCGTGAATCAAGCCACGCCGGAAGGGATCGGCTTTGCTGAAGCTGCTGAAGAAGCTGGTGGACGCGACCAAGAACGACTTCGGCCACCACGCGTGGGGCAACGGCGCGGTGTACATGGAGTCGTGGGGCGT
>JAYTYG010000060.1:0-12672 GCA_043742585.1 Spartobacteria bacterium | reverse complement strand
CAGCCGCTGGCCATGGCATGGGCCCAGCCGGCTTGGATTTGCTCGCGATAATCGGGATGGATGGTGCTGAACCAGCCGCCCTGCTGGGATTTATCGAGGGTTAACCCTGTGAGCTTTAACCAGTTGTCGTTGCAGTATTCGAGCATGCCATGGGCGTTGGTGCGCCAGACGATTTGAGGGGAAAGATCGGTGAGGATGCGATAGAGGCCCTGGCTTTCCTGGAGGGCTTCGCGCGCTTGATGCTCGGCGGTGGTGTCGCGCGCGAGGCCCAGGGTTTGGCGCACCGTGTTGTCGGGGTTGCGGGAAAAGGCGACAGTGCGGGTGCGCATCCAGCGGTAAGAGCCGTTGCGATGGCGCACCCGGTATTCGGATTCGAGAATCTCGCCGTCAGGAATGGAGCGCATGCCGAGATTGGCGCGGCTATGCTTGGCGCGGTCGTCGGGATGGATGAGTTTTTCGAGGGTCCAATTGGGGAATTTGCCGATGTGTTCGGAGGAATAGCCGAGCATCTCGTGGAGGCTGCAGTTGGCGTAGACCAAGGTGTCGAGGTTGAGATCAAAAATGTAGAGGACGTCGGGGACGGTGGCCGCGATGCGTTCAAAGAGACGGCGGCTGCGGGCGAGCTCCTTTTCGATGAGCTTTTGCTCCGTCATGTCGAGGAAGGTGCCAATGACGCCCCGGATATTCCCGGCTTCATCGAGTAGAGGGTCGGCGGTGCCGTGGATGGCGCGGACGGTGCCGTCAGGGAAGATCGCGTCGAATTGCATTTCGACTTTTCGGCCCGTGCGGCCGGCCATGTGCATGGGCAGGTCTTTGCGGCGGAGTTCCCGTCCCTCGGATTGCGCACGGAAGGCGAGGCGCGGGTCGCCTCCGGGCAGGATGTCGTGGATAGCCATGCCGGGTTCGATGCGCAGGATCTTTGCGCCGGCTTGGTTGGTGGTGATGGTCTGGCAGTCCGGATCGAGGCCGACAAAAATGCCGGTGGGGGCCGAGTCCATGAGGGCCTCGAGTTCCTGTGCGCGTGCATTTGCGCGGGATTCACTGGAGAGCAGGGCGGCCTGAGTCTTCTTTTTTCCGGTGATGTCCTGGACGAGTCCGAGGTCGCGATACGGCTTGTCGTTGGAATCGAAAAAGGCGCGCCCCGTGGCTGAGACCCAGTGAATGCTGCCATCGGGCCAGATGACCCGGTATTCTGCTTCGTAAACGCCACCTGAACTCAGGGCGGCTTGTGCGACATTGTGGGTGGGTTCCCGGTCGTCGGGGTGCAGGGCGGCGAGGAAAGTCTCGTAATCGGCGTCGCGGCCGACGGGGAGGCCGAGAATTTTGGCAGCGCGCTCGGAGAGAACCATGGTGTCACTGGGGATATCCCAGTCCCAGGAGCCGAGTTTGCCGCCTTCTAGGGCTAGTCGCAGGTGATCTTCGCCATGGTGGACTGCGATGAGGAGCTTGGCGTATTCGCCCTGGATCGCAGACTCGCTTCGCCGCAGCGAGGAGATGGTTTGAAGGGCGGCTTCGCGCTCGGCTGTGCGCTCGCGCAGCAGCCTGTTCAGTCGCAAAATTTCCGATTCAAGCTTGGCTCGGGATTTTTTCGGGCTGACAGCTGGCGACTCTTTGCCGACGGACTCGGTGGATGGCATTTTGCGATTAATCATCGGATTGGCGTTCCCGTAAAATGTGTGGCAGTCAGTGGATGATCCTCAATGCAGGGCTGGGGCTGACTAACGGGGCTTGCGGCCGAAGGTCGGGGCGGAAGGACCGAGATTGTGAAGTGAATGGGAGGGACGCGTCTCAAATGAGGGTGAGATCATGGTTGGGAGGTATTGCGGGGGCAACCTGATCTGGTCATAAGGGGTGGGTGAAATGGCCTCGGTTTCGCGCCTGAACCACGGGAAGGGGGCCATTGGGGGGAATTATGAAGGATGAAGGATGAAGGATGAAGGGGGATATTCGGATTTATATTCCGCGCGGTAAGAAATGGCACATTTCCCTGGAGCGTGGAGGTTGCGAAACTCCAGTTACGCCGGAGGCGTATCAAGATAATAGCGGTGGTGGAGGCTTTGCGACCCCACCGGTAAGACCGCGCGAAATTGTCCGTGCGCCCCGGCAGGGGCGCGGGAGAGTCTGCGCTGTGCGGACCGATTTCCGGACTGCATGCCGGCTTCCTGCACACCTTCGGCGTGCCACCCTGATTTTTGCGACTGCTCCGGTGGGGTCGCAAAGCCTCCACCACCGTATAATTTCTTCAAACGCCTCCGGCGTAAAGCGCTGGGCAATCTTCAGGCTCCGGCGTCCCGCCGCTTTGTTGTGAGTGGCAATTTCCCCATCTGTGGCGGGGCGCCTTGGTGAACGGCGGTAAATCCCGGTCCTTCAATTTGTGCGATCGGTCACCGCGCGGAGTATAACGGCACTGGCTTTTGGGGGCGGGGTGAAGGAGGAGAAGCCTTGCTTCGGGTTTAACTGCGCTGGGGCGCTCCGGGTTTTCATCATTCATCCTTCGTGACTCCGCAGTGCGGGGCGGTCGCTTGACTCAGGCGTGGGGGTCGGCTAATTCAGCGCGCTGCAAAATATGTCAAGTCAGCCGCTGCCCACTCTGGAACCGATTGAACAGCAGCTCGTGAAGCTGATTCGCGAGCGTTTGCTGGAAACCCCTGAGGGGTTTGGGCCGGACTCCAATCTTTACGATCATGGCTTGGATTCAATGGCCATCATGCAGTTGCTGGTGCTCGTTGAGAACGAGTTCGGGGTGGTGATTCCCGAGGTGGATCTGACTTTGCAGAATTTAAGCAGTTCACGGCTGCTCGCCGGGTTAATCATCGAGCGCCGGGCGCGCGCCGCGTAACTTGTTTTACGGAGCCGCAGACCGCCGGGTGGATGTGCTTGGATCAAGGGGCCGACTTTAATTCATGAATGATTTTGATGTGCTCGTTCTCGGTGGTGGCGCGGCCGGACTCGCCGCAGCGGTGGGTGCGGCCCGGTGTGGAGCGCGTACTTTGCTCGTGGAGCGCGGGGGTTCGCTCGGGGGGATGGCTTCCGCGGCTTTGGTCCACTCCATCTGCGGGCTTTATCGGTTGCCGGTTTCGGCGGACGGGGAGCTCAGAGCTGCGGCATTTGCAAATCCGGGTTTTGCCACCGAGTTTGCGCTGCGCCTGATGGCGTTTGGCAGCGCAGGGGGCGCGGCGGGTGCGGCGGGTGCGGCGGGTGCGGCGGGTGCGGCCGGGCTGGGGGCTGTGCGGATGGGGCGCGTGGATGTGCTTTTGCAGCATCCCACGGAGTTCGCGCGTGCGGCCGATGCTGTGGTCCTCGAAACGCCCAATCTCGAGTTGCGCTTGCATAGCGAGCTCACGGCGCTGGCTCACGGGTTTCGCGAAGCCCGGGTTTGGAGCCGTGGCCGTGAGGAGACGCTTGCGGTCCGGGCCGTGGTGGATGCCAGTGGGGATGCGGTGGCGGCGAGTTTGGGCGGGGCGGCGTGGGAGCAGGAGGCGAGCGGGCAGTTGCAGCGGCCGGCGTTTATTTTCGCCCTGCATGGAGTGGATCCGAAAGCGATTGAAGATGACGGGCGCCTCAGGATTGCGCGGCACGTGGCCACGGCGGTGCAGAGCGGGCGTCTCCCGGCGGGGGCGCTCGGGGCGTCGGTGCGCTCCAGCGGGCGAGGCGGCGAAGCATTTATCACGATCGATCTGGAGGCGCCCGGTTATGATCCGCTCGATGCACTTTGCCTGACTTCTCTCGAAATGCAGGGGCGCGCTTTGGCGGGGCACTTGGCGGATTTTCTGCGGCTGTCTGTCCCCGGGTTTGAGTCGAGTTTTGTCGGCGCATTTCCCAGCCGGGTGGGCGTGCGGGAAAGTCGCCGGATTTTAGGCCAATACCGCTTGGACGGCGCGGATTTGGAGCGGGGGACGCGGTTTGAGGATGAGGTGGCGCTGGCGACTTGGCCCATGGAATTGCGCGAGACTAACCGCGGGCCGCGTCTGCGTTATCCGGTGGACGGCCGACCTTGCGGGATCCCGCTCCGGGCGTTGCGGGGTCGGGATCACGAGAACCTGTTTGCTGCGGGCCGGTGCATGTCGTGCAGTCATGAGGCGCAGGCTTCGATCCGGGTGATCGGCACTTGTCTGGCCACCGGGGAGGCGGCGGGGATCGGCGCGGCTCTGTTCGCGTTGCAGGGAAGTGTCGATGCGGCAGGGGTGCGCGCCATGCAGGAGTCGCAGGCCGCAGCGCAGGCCTCAGCGGCGCATGTGGGCGCGCAGGCCGGGAGCCGGGTGGGTGCGGTTGGTGCGGTGAGTGCGGAAGTTTCGGGAGGGCGCGCGGGGTGAATATCGTCGATGAAATTTTCCGCCGCGCTGCCCGGGAATCGATCGCTCTGATCGCCGATGGCCGGCATCTGAGCTACGGCCAATTGCTGGAGGATGCGGACGCGGCGGCCGCCCGGATTGCCAAGGTGCCGGCGGCGCGGGTGGGGTTGGATTGTCCGAACGGGATTGCGCATGTGGTGCTGGCGCTGGCGATTGTGCGCGCGGGTAAATGCCTGGTGCCGATCGCCAGCGAGTTGACTGGACCGGAGCGGGAGCGCTTGATTCAGGAGACTGGCGTGGGGGCGATTGTGGACGAGAGCGGGGCGGTGCGGGAGGTGCCTGTGGAGGAGGCGCTTTCATTCGAGGAGGCGCAATTGGCGGCATTGAATCCGGCCTTTATCCGATTCAGCTCGGGCACGACGGGGCAGAGCAAGGGGATCGTGCCAGTGGAGTTTTACATAGTTGAGAGCCTGCCGCTGACGGCCAGTGGTAAAATCCGGCGGTAATTAACGCAGGGGGGGATGGACGGGGATGGACGGGGATGGACGCAGTGGACGCAGTGGACGCAGTGGACACAGTGGACACAGTGGACACAGTGGACGTATTTTTCCCATCGCTGCGCTGCGGGGCTGTTTGGCTGGCCCCTATATTTGGCTCTTATATTTTAGCGGGTGGCTTTGGGTGGAAAAATCTCCAGGCGATCGGGAGCAAAAACACCGTGATCAACGCGTCCAGCACTAGGCCCAGGGCGCAGGTTTTGCCCAAGCTCGCTAGCCCGAGGTTGTTGGCCCAGGCGATGGAGCCGAAGCCGGCGGCAGCGGCGGCCGCGCAGAGGACAATGACGAGGCCGAGTTGGCGCCGGGCATCGGGGACGTCGCCGCCGTTGGCGCGCAAGGCCAGGATGAAGAGGATGCTGTAATCGATGCCGGTGCCCAGCAGCAGAAGGATCGCGGCGAGGTTAAAGAAGTTCCAGTTCATGCCCAGCAATGTCATGGCGCCGGTGAGGGCGACGAAAACCAGGCCCATGGTGAGGGCCAGGAGTAGGACGTCGCGCAGGCCGCGGAACCCGATCAGGAGCATGAAGAGCACGATGCCCACCAGCCCCAGGAAGACGGACCGGAATTCAGCGGGAATGACGCGCTGCAGTTCGCTCCCCAGAAGGTTCCAGCTCACCAGATGCACGCCTTCGGATTCCACCGCGGCCGAGAGTGCTTCTTCCTTGCCGGGAGTGGGGTGGACAATTCCCAGTGCCAGGAAATGCCCGTTCTCATGGCGCACGGTGCGTCGGGAAATCCATTGGCTGGTTTCGTTGCAGGGCCAGATCGGTACCGGGGCCTTGGACCAGGCGGCCCATTGGGAAAGCACGGCTTCGGTCAGGGCGAAGGATTCTTCGGTAAAACCGGCGGCAACCATGGCTTGTTTGAGGCGCGGCGCCTGCGCGGCCAGATTCGCCAGCTCGGGCAGGTTGAGGCTTTGCTGCTCGGGCTTGGCCCAGAGGGGGAGCGAGGATTGGAACCCGACGAGTTCGCCGCGGGTTTGGGCGGCGCGGAGCTGGAGCTCGGCGCGCTCCATGCGGGTGCAGACGTCCTGGGCGCTTTGGCCCTCGACGATGAGGCTCAGCACGTGTCGGTCGTCGATGAGCTGGCTTTGAATCCGATCCATCGCTGTGTAGGATTCGCTCTGCCGCGGCCGCAACATGCGCGAGGAGAAATCCAGGGAGGGCGGGCCTTTGAAAAACAAAGTGGCGGTGAGGCCGAGGACGAGTGCCAAGGTGAGGCCGGCGCCGACTCGGTGGAAGGCGGGCGAGGCTAACCAACGTTCGATGAAGGATGGTGGTTGTTTGACTTTTTTAAACTTCACGGCCATCGGCACGAAGAGCGTGAGCATGACGATGGCGCCGACGACTACTCCGATGCCGACCAAGTTCCCCAGTTGCGAAAGGCCGGGCAGGCTGCTCAGGTTGAGGGCGAAAAATGCGGCGGCGGTCGTGCCGGCGGTCCAGACGATGTTTTGAAAGCAGATGGCCTGGAGTTCGCGCGCGGAGCCTGTGTGTTGGAGGGATTTTTGATAGATGAAATAGCCGTAATCGACGCTGAGGCCGATCATGATTGAGGCAAAGCCGACGCCGATGACGGTGAGTTGGTTGAGGACGAGGCCCGCGGTGGCCAGCGAGAGAAAGAACACGAGTAAAAGCATGCTCATCAGCTTGAAGAGCGGCAGGGCGCGTCGGTAACACAGCCAGAAGATTGCGCCGACCACCAGTAGCGTGCTGATCCCCGAGGAGGTCATGTCCCATTCCATCGAGCTGGAGATGTCCGCCACGAAGCCGGGTTCGCCCGTAAAGCCCAGCTGAATCCTGGGGTCAGGGTTCCATTGGCGGGCGAGTTGTTTGATCTGCGCGAGCCATACCAGGGTGTCTTTGTAAGTGGTAAAGCGCGGCGTGGCCGCTTGCAGATAGATCACTCGAAACCGGCCGTCTTTCGAGGCGAACTCGGACTGCACCTGGCCGATGCCTGCCGAGTCGCGAATTCCGCCCGTTCCCCCCGTTCCCCCCAGGGCTTCTGAAAAGGCGTAGGGATCGTAGCTGAGCATCGCGATCTCCTGGGGCGCCACCGAGTCGCCAAGCTTCTCAAGCGTGCCCTGCAATGTGGCTTCGATCTTGTCCGGGGCGAGGCGCGCCACTAATTCACGGACTTTTTCGGGTGGCTGGTTGCTGACCGCAAATGCCAGCAGTTCCGAAAGCTGTGCCGGGTTTTGTTCCCAGGGCGCGCGGGAGACGGCGCGTTTGACCAGGTCGGGCCGGGTCCGGAATTTTTCGGCGAGGGAGTCGGCGCCTGTCTGAGCGAGTTCGCTCTCAGGGGCTTCGAGGGTGATGATGAGCTCGGTGGGGAGGGAGAAATGTTTAAGAAAGAGCGAGAGCCCGGAGACCTGGTTGAGGTGATCTGGCAGGAGCTTGAGGATATCGATGTTGAAGCTGATCCGGGAGAGTCCCGCGCCTGTGAATGCCAAGAGGCAGACCAGCAGCAGTAGTCGCTTTAAGAGCGGATTTTTTTTAGGGGCGATCATGTGCGCCGTAACTATTAGCTGTGAATGCTTCGTGCAATAGCGCTTAGCGAAAGCCGGATGCGGGAAATCTGCCAGACCGGTTTGTCGAGAGCCGTGAGAAACGGCCAATGGGCAACGGCCAATGGGCAATGGGCAATGGCCTTCACTGGCTTCTCAATCCGTATCCCCGGCATGCTTTACGGCTCTCTGCGGTTAAGCAGCTTTGGTCGTGCCGAAGGCGTTGAGCAAGCCCACTTCGATGGAGAGCTGTTCCTGGACGTTGCGCCCGAGGTTTTCGCGCATTTGCTGCAAAAAAGTCAGCTTCTTCAGCAGCTGCGTCGGAGTGAAGCGCGCGGCTAAGGCGGCTGTGGCTTCGGCGAATTCCGGGTGATCCAGTTGGAGATTCTGGGGGGCGTTCTGGGCCGCGTTCTGGGCCGCGTTCTGCTGCGGGCCGGCGCTGACATTTAAGCGGAGGACGTCCGCCCACCATTGCTCGAAGATGGCCAGTAAGCGGGAGCGTTCTCCAATGTAGCGGCTTTCAGTGAGCGCCTTGAAATACTCCTCGCGCTCTTCAAGCGCGTCCTTGTTCCCGGACTGCTTGTAGAGCGGCTCTTCCTTTTTTAATAAAGCGGCGTTCTCGTCCTGAATCCGCTCTTTGGCCTGGCCCAATAATTCCTGGAATCGGCGCACGAGCAGGAATGTTTCCGGGAGCTCGGGCCGTGGATGGCGTCCGAAATTGCTGAGCTCGGTGAGGAGGAGTTGCTCGAGCGGGGTGCTGATGCGGCGGTCGATGCGCTGGAGGGGGACTTCGATGCAGCGGGAAAGGATGGTTTCCAGGAGCTGGTCGGGGAGGGAGCTGACCAGGAAGAGATGGGTGTGGGCTGGGGGTTCTTCGAGGGTTTTCAGGAAGGCATTGGCAGCCTGTTCCTGGAGCCGGTCGGCATCGAAAAATATACCCACTTTTTTCCCGCCGCGCAGGGAGCGCATTTGCAATTGGCGTTCGAGCTCACGGACGACGTCGGTGCGGATGCGGCGGCTCTTGGATTCGGGTTCGATGACGTGGACGTCGGGGTGCTGCAAGGGGGCGTCTTGCTGCCCGATGATGAGGGCCGTGAGCTGGGTCACGAGCTGACGTTTACCGCTGCCTTCGGGCCCCGTGATCAAATAGGCGTGGGCCATGCGATCTTGGGCGTGCGCGTTGCACAGCAGGCGGAGCGCGTCGGCGGCGAGAAATGACATGGGTGAATGCGAAGGGCTTGAAAACGCTCTTGCCTGAGTGCCGCCAAGGCGATTGGCGATTGGTTGGCTTCTGGTTTAGTGCGTGACCACGGCCGGGCCGTTGCCTGAACGCCGGGGCGCGGTTTCTGCGCTCACCACGCGTTCGGTGCTGCGGCGGCCGGCTTGGACGAAAGTGTTGTTGTCGCCCCAGCGCGCCCATGGGCCGTTGGGGATTTCGCGGAACTCCACAAATTTCCAGTCGGTGATATCCGTCGGTGCCAGCCCCAGGAAATCGCGCACTGCGGGACTCACATCCAGGCCCGCGCCCTTGTTCAGGTTGGGCTTGGGGCGTTCATTGCCAAAGACATACTGCCAGTGATCGGTGCGAAATGGCCCGCAATCGCTCCACTGCGCGTAGGCCACTTTGCCGTATCGGTTCCGGATCGCCACCCAGCGGTCGTGGCAGACGCTTTTTCCCTCGCGCTCAAACGCTTGATTGAACCACGGAATGACCTGTCGGCACTCCGGTTTGGTCGTCCCGTGCGTGACGTCGTTGTATGGCAGCGCGACGTAGAACGGATTCTGGCGGGGCACGAATTTGGCCGGGATGTAATTGCTGCGGGCCAGCGGATCGGGATTGTCGTAGCCGCCAAAGCTCGTCGCCCAGTTCAAGTCCCACGAGCTGGAGCGGTTATGGACAGGGTTATTGGTGCTGCTCGCTTCGCCCACCCAGAAAATGGTGGTCACGATGTTCGTTTTCCACGGATACCGCCCGAAAAACGATGCGGTCCGCGAGGTGGTGGGCACCAAGACCTTCGGCTCGATCTGTAAAATGGCGTTTTCGCGGAGTTTCATCGCGTATTTCGCGAAATCCTCGCTGCTGCGGTAAGGGGATTGGGCGTGCGCGAGACCGCTCAGGAGAGCGGTTCCAAGAAGAGATGGGAGAATCCTTTTCATAATCCTGAGCTGATGGGGGGTGGATATAGTTGCCCTTGGACGGGCGGTAAAGCGATTATCTTTCCGGCAGTGCATGGCTCGTGCCAGTTCGATTCCGGGTCGGTGTGTGAAGCGCCGAGCCCATTGCCTGAGGGCTTTCGGCAATGACGGGCCGGGCTCTCGAATTTGCATCTCACTGCTGAGAGGCTTCGGGCGCGGCACTTTTTGCCCGCTGCGGGGCAGCGCCGATTAATACTTCTGCACGACGCTGTTTTTGCCCACGCTGGCGCAGGGGCCAGGGAAATCCAGAGTGTAATGGAGGCCGCGACTTTCTTTGCGGAGAAGCGCGCAATCGACAATGAGGCCGGCCACGGTGGCCAGGTTGCGTAGTTCGAGCAGGTCGGTGGTGACCTTGAAGTTCCAGTAAAATTCCTGGATCTCGTTCTGCAGATTGCGGAGCCGGGTGGCGGCCCGTTGCAAGCGTTTGGTGGTGCGGACGATGCCGACGTAATCCCACATCAACCGCCGGATTTCATCCCAGTTGTGGTAAATGACCACGCGCTCGTCGAGGTCATGGGCGTCGTCGCTCACCCACTCAGGCAGATCCATCGCCCAAGACCCGGTGTCCGGAGCGGACTGGGCCAAAAGGTTCTCGCAGCACCGGTGAGCCAGCACAACGGCTTCGAGCAGGGAGTTGCTGGCCAGTCGATTGGCTCCGTGCAGCCCTGTGCAACCCACTTCGCCGATCGCTGAAAGTCCCGCCAAGCTGCTCGCCCCGTTCTCGTCGGTGACGACTCCGCCGCATTGGTAGTGGGCTGCCGGGACGACCGGGATCGGGTCCCGGGTGATGTCGATCCCGAATTTTAAGCACGTCTCGTAGATGTTCGGAAAACGTTCGCGCACGAATTGCGCAGGTTTGTGCGTGATATCCAGGTAGACGCATTTGGCGCCGGTGCGCTTCATCTCCGCATCGATCGCCCGCGCCACGATATCGCGCGGGGCAAGCTCCAGGCGAGGGTCGAATTTTTCCATGAAGCTCTGGCCCTGGGCGTCAATGAGCCTAGCGCCTTCGCCCCGGACGGCTTCGGAAATGAGGAACGTGCCCGCCTCGGGGTGAAACAGGCAGGTGGGATGAAATTGGATGAACTCCATGTTCGCCACCTTGGCGCCGGCGCGCCACGCCATGGCTAGTCCATCGCCGGTGGCCACTGCGGGGTTGGTGGTGTAGAGGTAGACTTTGCCGCAACCGCCGGTGGCCAGGATGAGTTGAGCCGAACGCAGGGTGAGGACCTGGCCCGTGCCTTCATCGAGCACGTAAACGCCCAGGCATCGATCAATACTGATATGCCCGAGTTTCTTCAGCGTGATGAGGTCCACGGCCATGTGGTTTTCGAATACGGTGATTTGCGGCTCGGCGTTGACGGCTTTAATCAGGGCCTCCTCGATGGCGCGGCCCGTGACGTCTCGCGCATGAAGAATCCGGCGCTTGGAATGGCCGCCTTCTCTTCCCAGATCGAGCTGTGGAATCGGGTCGGCCTGTCCATTCTCGGATTCGCGCTCGTCGAAGTGTACGCCAACTTCGATCAGGTCCTGGATTCGAGCCGGGCCGTCGGTGAGAATCGAGCGGACGATGGCCTCCTGGCAAAGCCCGGCGCCTGCGTCCAAAGTATCCGCCACGTGCAGCTCTACGGAGTCGTCGGTGCTGGTAACGCAGGCGATTCCGCCTTGCGCATAGCGGGTGTTGGACTCGGTGGAAGCCCGTTTTGTGACGATCGCCACGGTTCCGTGTCGGGCGGCTTTGAGCGCGAAACTTAAGCCCGCGATCCCGCTGCCAACGACTACGTAATTAAAATGCTTCATCGGATCCAGAGATTGTCGATCAGTCGGGTTTGGCCAAAGAAAACAGCCATTGCCACGACGCAATCGCCAGTGGTCACGCTGAGGGGTTGGAGGGTTTGCGCGTCGGCGAACTCGACATAATCCACGCGCGCCAAGGGGGCTTTGGAGAGGGTGTGGAGCAGTAGCGCGCGCAGCTCGGGGACGCGGGTTTCGCCGCGCTGGATGGCTTCCCGGGCTTGGTTCAGGGCTTGCCGGAGGATGGGCGCCTGGGCGCGCTCTGCCGGGGTCAGAAACTGGTTGCGCGAGCTCAGCGCCAGGCCGTCCGCTTCACGGACTGTCTCCGCCGGGATGATTCGCACCGGAAGATGCAGATCCCTCACCATCCGGCGGATCACCATAAACTGCTGGAAATCCTTGAGCCCAAAAACAGCGCTGTCCGGCTGCAGGATGTGAAAGAGCTTGGCGACCACGGTGCAGACGCCCCGGAAATGGCCCGGCCGCGAAGCGCCGCAAAGGGCTGAGCTCAAGCTCTGCTCTTCGATATAAGTGGAGTAGCCCTCGGGATACATGGCGGTGGGGCTGGGGTGAAAGAGCAGATCAGCGCCGTGTTCTTCGCAGAGTTGCCGATCCTTGGCGAACGGCCGTGGATAGCGCTGGAGATCCTCCTTTGGGCCAAATTGCGTGGGGTTCACAAAGAGGCTGACCGCCACCGTTCCTCGCGGCCCGGCCAGGGATCGGGCGCGGGCAATGAGTGAAGTGTGTCCCCGATGCAGGGCGCCCATGGTGGGGACGAGCACCAGGGGATGGCTGGCCTCACGGCACAGTCGGGTGGCTACGGAAATTGAGCGGGTGACTTTCAAATTTGAGGCGCCCGCATTATCGGTAAACGCTCCAGAGCGCAAGAGCTTCGACTGAGGCCCGCGTCGGGCGATGCAGCGCAAGGCTAGGAGAGCGCAAGGCGCTTGGCGAAAGCTGTGAGGAACTATGAAGGAACAGAGCTTCGGGTTTAATGGTGCCTGCATTCTCCGAACCTCCATCCCTCATAATTTGGGCGCCCGTGGAGCTGCGCTTGCAAGCAGTCGGACCGGCACACTGCGCCCGCGTTGGGCCGGAAAAGGCGGGCGTTTTGGTGCAGGTCATGCTTAATTTCGACCCGAAGTTATATATTAGTGATTATGATTACCGCACTACATCGGGATCGACGCGGGTTTACCCTCGTTGAGATCATGGTAGTGGTGGCCATTATCGGTATCCTCGCTTCTATCGGTATCCCAAACTACATCAGGAGTCGGAAACGTGGCCAGGCGACCCGTATTCTGAATGATTTGAGGTTAATTGATGA
>JAYTYG010000059.1:0-7951 GCA_043742585.1 Spartobacteria bacterium | reverse complement strand
CCTCCACCCTACGACGAGGGGCCCTCGTTAAAACCTGCAATCCAGCATCTGTTAATATGTCCGAACCTTATACCGCCGCCAACACTGCCAATCGTAACCTGCTCTCCGCTGACGTGGAGATCAAGGGATCGATCAAATTCACCAATGACCTGACCATCGACGGTAAGGTGGAAGGCGAAATCACTTCCCAAGGCACATTGACCGTGGGCGAAAACGCTGAGATCCGCGGCGAAATCAAAACCAAATCCGCGACCGTCCACGGCCGTGTGACTGGCAACATCACGGTGGAAGAGCGCTGCGAGCTCAAAGCCCGCGCGGTGCTCCATGGCGACTTGAAGGCCACGCGCCTAGTGATCGAAGAAGGCGCGACTTTCATCGGCAAATCCGAAGTGTCCCCGAACAAAGTCACCGCAATGAAACAGGATGCGCCGCGCACGCCTGAGCAGATCAAGGCCGCTGCGGTGGTCGCGCGCTAAGCCGGGCCCATTGTGGCCAGCAGCAACATACCCAAGCAGCCGGAGAAGATCAGTGCGGATTGCCCGCATTGTGGCTTCAGCCAGCTTGAGTCGGCTTACGCCAAGTCGACTTTTTGCCGGAAGTGCGGAGAGCACTTCAGTATCGAGAAGCTTTTGTTGAAAGAAGCGACGAGTCTCAAAGGCCCGTCGCTTTTCGACAAATTCTCGAAGCTCATCTCGCGTGAAAAAATCCGGGACGTTTGCTGCTTTGGTTGTGGTGCAAAGCAGCAGGTCAGTTCGGAAGTCCAGTCCACGTCCTGCCCTCAATGCGGCTCCTACATCGATCTGCGGGAGTTTAAAATCGCCGGTCCCTTTGGGCGAAGTATTCAGACTCAGGGCGAGGTGATCATCACCTCCAAGGGTGATGTCGCCAGCTCCAGAATCGCCTGCGGCTCCGCTTTCGTGGAGGGCAAACTCAAGGGCACACTCTTCTGCACCGGAATCGCCAGGTTCAGGGTCCAGGGCAAGTTTGTCGGCGCTATTGATGCCGAAAAACTCGTCGTCGAGAAGAAGTCCGATATCGAGTTTATGCGCCCCATCAAAGTGCGCTCCGCCGAGATAAACGGGAAAATGTCCGCGGTTATCCTTTGCGAGGGCTGTCTGACTATCAATAAAGGCGGCTCCCTGCAGGGGACGGTTCATGCCAAGTCCATTACGATCGAAAAAGGAGGGATCTTCAGCGGTGAACTCTTTATCGGCGAGCCGGATGCGGCGCATCCGGATTTTGCGGTGGCGGCGGCCGAGTCGGAAAAAGCTGCCGATGAGATGTAGGGGGCAAGCTCCGGTGTCGGCTCAAAGCCGCGCCTGAGCGAGCGAGGAGGAAAGAACCATTCAATTCCGTGGGTTTCGAGCGGGGATCGCTCGCAGCCCACGGTTTTTTTTGCGGCTGAAGCTGGGCTCAGGTTCGGCGGCTGAATCGGTGGCTTTTTAAAAAGGGGAATTCCATTTTGCCGCAGGGCGCGGCCAATGTCTGTGATGCACAACGCGATTACGTCCAAGCCTTTCCTGCTCCGCCTCGGCGAGTTTGTGCGGTTTTCCCATACGGTTTTCGCCCTGCCATTTGCTTTGATCGCGATGCTTGTGGCCGGCCAGGGGCACGTGCCTGGCCGGGTGTTCGGCTGGATTCTCTTCTGCATGGTCACTGGCCGGACTGCGGCCATGTGTTTCAACCGTTTGGTGGACTGGGAGATCGATAAGGAAAATCCCCGGACTGCGGGCCGTCACCGGTTGCTGGGCAAAAGCAGTGGCTGGATCATATTCGCGGTTACTCTAGCCGGCTTGATTTATGGGACATGGTCGCTCAATCAACTCTGTTTTGTCCTAAGCCCGATCATGATTGTGCTGATTACGTTTTACTCGGTTACCAAGCGTTTCACCGCTTTCTCGCATTTCTTTCTTGGGCTGGCCTTGAGCGTGGCGCCGATGGGCGCCTGGGCTGCCGTGCGCGGTGAGCTGTGGTCCCTGACCCCTTATTGTCTCGCCGCTGCGGTGCTCTGCTGGGTCTTCGGATTTGACTTGATCTATTCCATTCTCGATGCGGATTTTGACCGAAAAAAAGGGCTCTTCAGTTTTCCTTCGCGGTTCGGGGTGCCCGCAGCGCTGCGGTTTGCGAAGGTTCTGCATGGGATAGCAGCCGCGGGTTTTTTGATGTTCGGGTGGCTGGCTGGCTTGGGGCTCTTTTACTGGAGCGCCTGTTTGATTGTCCTAGGGGCCTTGGTATTTGAGCATCGGATCGCCAATCCGGAGAGCGCCGCCGCCCTCAACCGAGCGTTCTTTAACGTCAACGCCCTGGTGAGCCTTAGTTTGCTGGCCGGGGTTTGGCTCAGTTATTTAGTCCGCTGAACGGTGGCAGCGACGTCCCGGCCCTTTCTGTTCGACACCAGCCTTGAGTTTGGCCATTTCTCGGGCTGTGGCGGAGAGCCTCATGACGATGGCTCTTTTCTATTGGCCATTTTTGACATTGGCCAAACTCCAAACAAGCGGAAGCGCCTTGCGTCTTCTGAAGACGCGCCGGAGCGAAATCCAAAAAGTCTGACTGCGTCCTATTCGCGCCGGATAATCGGTATTAAATGACCGTGTCTCGAAAGCAACTCAGTCTAAACAGCAGGTCGCGATGCCGTGTCGCTGTGCGATAGAAATGTAAATCACCCCTCAGCAAATTATGCATTCTTCCGGAGCCTTAGGTTCATGCGCTTGGCGTTGGACAAATTGTTTAGCCGCCGTCTTGTCGCCGTTGGTCCTGCTCGTATTGACAGGCGCCGAGCTTCTCGGCCAGCGCGTCCCGCCCTCGCCGCCGACCGCCCCGGAATCGCAGGTAGCGGCGCCGGCCTCGACTGGGTTCGACGCCTTGCTCACTGAGACGGAGCGCGCTTGGTTGCGGGCCCACCCGGTGGTCAGGGTGACGCAGGACGACAGTTGGCCGCCCGTGGAATTTGTGGATGAGAACGGGGAACAATCCGGGTTCACCAACGATTATCTGCGGCTCATTGAGGCCCGGATCGGCATCACCTTCCAGCGGGTCCGCTGCAAAAATTGGCAGGAAGCGTATGCCCGGCTCAAGAGCTGGGACATCGACATGACGACCACCGTGGCGGAGACCCCTGATCGCCTGCCTCTTTGGTCATTCACTCGACCTTATATGAGCATTCCCATCGTCCTCCTCACCCGCTCGGATGTGACATATATCCTCGGGATGCGGGAGTTGTCGGGAAAAAAGGTGGCGGTGGTGGATGGCTATTTGGCGTGCGAGATGATGGCGCGGGATTATCCCGAGATCCAGTTGGTCAAGGTGCGTTCGATCAAAGAGGGGATCGAACTGGCGCAGAGCGGAGAGGTATTCGCGCTGGCCGATAACATGATGGTCATCAGCCATTACCTGGCGAAAATGCAGGTGAAATCGCTGAAAGTCTCCGGAGAAACCCCTTATGTGAATGCGCAGTGCATGGCGGTTCGCAAGGATTGGGCGGTCTTTGCCGGGATCCTCCAGAAGGCTATGGATTCAATCCCAGAGACAACCCGGGCCGGACTTTTCAGTAAGTGGGCGCCCATCCATTACGAGCAGGGGTTCGATTACGGCCGGTTAGTGAAAATCATGGCTATTCTGTTAGTCCTCGTTGCCGCGCTGATGGTTTGGAACTGGCGGATGGCGCTGGAAATCAAACAGCGAAAGGCGACTGAGGTGGCGCTGCGTGAAAGTAAGGAAGAGCTTAGCCGCTATTTCGATGCCAGCCTGGATATGCTCTGTATTGCGGATTACTCGGGTCGGTTCCTGCGCTTGAACCGTGAGTGGGAGCGGTCGCTGGGACACGCACTCGCCGAACTCGAAGGCCGACTCTGCCTGGATTTTGTGCATCCAGATGACCATGCAAATACCTCGGATGCCCTTTCCCGGCTGGGGCGGCTGGAGGATGTTTCTCATTTTGTTAACAGGTATTTGCATAGGGACGGATCCTTTCGTTGGATTGAGTGGCGGGCGAGCGCCGTGGGTTCGCTGATTTACGGGACTGCGCGGGACATCACGGCGCGCAAGACGGCCGAGGAGGAAATGCAAAGCCTCCAAGCCCATTTCGCTCAATCCCAGAAGATGGAAAGCTTGGGGAGCCTCGCCAGCGGAGTCGCCCACGATATGAATAATGTGCTGGGTGCCGTGCTTGGTCTGGCGTCGGCCCACATCCATGCGGAACCCCCTGGCAGTGAATGCAGGCAAGCGCTTGAGACGATCATTAAGGCCTCCGAGCATGGGGGCAAAATGGTGAAAAACCTGCTGCATTTTGCCAGGCAGACGATGGAGGAAAAGCAAGCAGTGGACTTGAACGAGATCTTTAAGGAAGAGGTCCGTATTTTGGAACGCACCATCTTGTCGGATGTCCGTATCGAGCTGGACTTGGTGAGCGATTTGCGGCTCACCGTGGGGGATGGCAGCGCCCTGACCCACGCGGTCATGAACCTCTGCGTCAACGCACTCGACGCCATGCCGGAGAAAGGCACCCTTACCTTGCGAACCCGGAACGTGGACGACAAATGGATCGAAGCTCAAGTGGCCGATACGGGAGTCGGGATGTCCAAAGAGGTCTTGGCACGAGCCATGGACCCTTTCTATACCACCAAGGAAGCAGGCAAGGGCACGGGGCTGGGACTTTCCCTGGTTTACTCCACGGTGAAGGCGCACGGCGGCAAAATGGAGATCCAGAGCCACCCGGGCCAAGGCACATCGGTGCGGCTGCGTTTCCCTGTCCACGAACAGGAGCCGCCGGTTGATCAATCTGCGGCTGTTGTCCTAGCGCCGTCTATGCGTGTGTTGAACGTTCTTGTTGTCGACGATAACGACTTGATCCAGACCTCCACTCGTATGCTCCTTCAAGTCCTGAAGCATTCCGTCACCGTTACCGAGAGCGGGGAGGCGGCGCTGCGGGAACTTGAGGCGGGATTGCAGGCGGACCTGGTGATTCTGGATATGAACATGCCAGGGCTTGGAGGCAGCGGTACTTTGCCTCTGCTCCGGGCTCTGCGGGCGACGCTGCCCGTTCTGCTGTCCACAGGCCGAGCCGATCAAACCGCCTTAAACCTCGTGTCGAGCGACCCGTATACGACCTTGTTACCCAAGCCGTATTCCCTGGCGGATCTGAGAATCAAAATCGAGTCAGTAATTAGCCACTGACATTTAACCGCCGAGATCGCAGAGACTGGAAATCCGGAGAGTCTCTGCGTACCCCGCGATTTTCACTTCACCGCTGGAGTTGCCGCTGGAGTTGCCGCTGCGGCTGGAGTTGCGGCTGGCGCTGGAGTTGCGGCTGGAGTTACTGCTGGCGCTGGAGTTGCCGCTGGTGTCGCCGGTTTCTTGAGCTTGCCGATCTCCATGGTTGCTTCGCGGGCGTAATTGGTTTCCTTGAAATCCAAAGCGACCTTGTCGTAAATCCGCCGGGCGTCATCGTCCTGCCCTTTGGTGTGATAGATCTTAGCCGTTGCGAGCAACGCAATCGGGGCGCTGAAGCTGTTGGGGTAGGACGTGGATACCTTCTGGTAAGTCACCATCGCCTCGTCGGGTTTGCCTTGGGATTCCTGCGTCAGGGCTAGGCTGATCAACGCCGCGCTTAAGAAAGGGTGGGTGGGATAGGTTTCAGGGAAATTCCGCAGCAACACGATTGCTTCGTCGTACTTGCTCTCATTCCGCAGGCTCTCGGCGAGCAGCAGCGTGGCATTGCCAGCGACCACAGAACGCGGGTAATCAGCGATGACCTTGCGATAGGCCTCGGGCGTTTTTGCCGTGGCAAACTGCGCTTGGGCTCCTTCGCTGGCCCGCTGTTGGGTATATTCGGAGATCCCGAAAACGGCGCTGGCCACAACGAGTAAGCCGCCGAAAATCACGATGTTATTCTTATAGCGGTCCCAAAAAACAAGAGGATCAAAGCCGGGATCGGTAGCGGGAGGCTGGGGTTCAGCGGAACTGGACATAGGTCGGAGAAGCTTTCAAAGGGGTGGCTTGAGCGCAAGTCCCCATTCAGTCGCGGCGGGCAATGATCTGATGGGTCTGTTGATTTTTAACGATCGAATTCTCCGCCAACACGCCCCGCCATTGCGTGCCAGGATATAGGATGCTCCGGCGCCCAATTATTGAACCGGGGTTAATCACAGAGTTACAGCCGATCTCGGCCTCATCTCCTATGATCGCTCCGAACTTTTTCAGCCCGGTCTGGATCAGCCCCTCGGGACTCGGCACGCAGATTTCGCTCCGATCAAGCTTCACGTTGGAAAGGATCACGCCCGCGCCCAGGTGGCTGCGGTATCCCACGATCGAATCGCCCACGTAGTTGAAATGCGGGATTTGTGCCTCGTCGAAAATGATGGAGTTTTTGAACTCGCAAGAGTTGCCGAGCACACAGCCCGAACCGACGATCACGTTCTCGCGAATGTAACAGCCATTGCGGATCTCGCAGTTCTCGCCGATCCACGCCGGCCCTTTGATCATTGCCCCTTGTTCAATGACTGTGCCGCGTCCGATAAAAACGGCGCCGCTGATGAAGGGCTTTCCGATCAGGCGCCCTTGGATGGCAGGCTTGAGTCGGAACTGCAGATAACTGGGGACTTGATTGAGAGCATCCCAAGCGTTGGCTGCGTTTTCAAAAAGCATCCGATGCTCGGTGTGATTAAGATCGAGATAGTTTTGCGGGGAAAACATGGGCTGTTGGGCGCTTGGAAGGGGAGCTTTCTAGCCGAGATTCCGGGGATGAACAGGAATTAAAGCCGCATCTGTCGGGCGCTCAGTTTTTTTGCGGCTGTGTCCACCGGGGTGGCACAGGATTCCTTCTGCGGCTGGCGTGCCACCTGTAATTTTGCGGTTGATCCGGTGGGGTCGCAAAGCCTCCACCCCCGTGATTTCTTGCAACGCCTCCGGCGTAAAGAGGCAGGAGGTGTCAGGCACATTCTCCAGGCACATTCTCCCCGGTGCAAAGAGGCCGGAGGTGACGGGCGCATTCTCCTCGAAGCCTGCACCTTCCTTAAGCGCCTGCGGCGTAAAGCGTATGACTCGCGGGGGGCTGAATTCCTTGCAGGCATTAGGCTTTGGGGCCTTTTGCGGGTTGCGCTTTCAGTCAGGGAAGCGCTCAGAAATCGCGGACGCGAGTTGTTCCCGGCGCGAGGCGCTGAGGTGGTTTCGCGAGAGGCTCGTGAGTTCCCGGTGAATGACCCAGGCCTCGTAGGCTGTGCGCGCTTCGTTGACGCTGGCTTGGATGAATGCGCTGTCGCTCGGGGGTTGGCCCTCCATCTGTGCCCGCGCCTCTTCAAGCACTGCGGGATAGGGCTTTTCGATGTCGCTTCCGCGTAAAATACGGTGTTCGGAGTCGATGATGTGGAGCCGGTGCAAAATGAGGGACTCGAACTCATAGGTATCGCCAAAGCCCTCGGCGATAATATCGCGTGCGGCTGCGACGCCGGCTTTTACGCCCTCGACGAATAAGGCGTTGGCGAGGTGGGCGGCCTCTTTGTTGTTCGATTCGGGGTTGCTGGGTTGTGACATATAAAGAGTGGCGGCTGAAAACGCCTGCATGCCCGAAGCAAAATGCGTGCGCCGGGGACTCCGGGTTTTAAAAGGGCCTGCGTTTTCTGTGGCGGCTGGAGACGGAGGCGCTTGGCTACACGGAGTCGGAGTGCCCCAGCGCCCGTTGAATGAGTTCACTTTCGGCCGCAGAGAACGGGAGTTTGGTGGCGTAACCCTGCGCCGCCGGAGACATTTTCTTCCAAGTCTTTCTCAGGATCTCGATGAGTTTTTCGGGCGGAGTTTTGCGCATCAAATCCGAGAGTTGATATTGCAAGGTGACCAGGCAGAGCGCGTCTTCGAGGGTTTGGCATTCGGCGTCGCGGCCAAGGTTGGTTTTTAGGTTAAGCGCCTGGATGCGCTCGATTTGGGGTTCCGGATAACCCACTGCGCGCAGGATCCCGGC
>JAYTYG010000058.1:0-16789 GCA_043742585.1 Spartobacteria bacterium | reverse complement strand
GGCCAGGGCCGGACATTGGTCGGCGTGGACTTTGCACTCCTTGGTGTCCGCGCCCAGGATGTGGGTTTCGGCGATCGGGTGGTCAGAGCCAGGCATCATTGGGTTTGCAGGTTTAACCCGATGCCGGCGACGTTTTGAGCGGGGATTTGAGCGGGATTTACGCCGGCCAACCTTGGGCCGGTCTAGGGCCGGTCTGGAGGGGCTGCCGGCAACGGTTTTTCCGGGCAGGCTTCCCGCGCGAGGCCGGGGCGTTCTACTTTTTGCCGAAGAGGCTCCAGCCTGCGCCTTTTTCCTGTTTGCTTTCCTGGACTTTGAGTTGGCCGAGGAGGCTTTGCAGGCCGAGATAGATCTTATGCCACTGGGCTTCGACGCTGTGAACTGCGTCGGGCATATCGCTGAGGAAGCGGAGGGAGGGCGCGCTGCTGAAGAGTGCGTTGACTTCTTCTTTTTTGGGGCCCTGTTTTTCGGCGCCGGCGATGATGGCTTCGAGGCCCTGGGCGATGATGCTTTTGACTTCGAGGAATTGGCTTTCGTCGTCGCGCGAAAACTTTTTATCCCGGGCCATATTCACATAAGCGTTAAACTGCTTCCAGCACTCGATATAGTTCTCAAGATGCAGGATGAATTCCTCGAGAGATTTGTAATGCATGGCGGGGGTCGTGTAAGTGCGGGCGAGATTGAGCGTGGCCGGGATTAGAAAGATGAGCGCGCCGCCGCGTAAATCGCGCGCAATGATGGTGAGGCCGCTAAATTGGATATAGAAATCATTGAGGATCAGATTCGTGGCGCTTGCCTTGAGGAAAATATCCAGCACCACGCGCCCGATCTGCAGCGCCGTGGTTTCCGGGAACGAGCTCGGCAAGGTGGACGCCACAATGCCTCCGGCCCGGTGCACGGAAAAGCAACCAGCCGGCAGGCGTTCAAGGCGCAAGGGCTTTTGGGCGCGGTAGAAGGACTTTAGGATAGCCATTTCGCTTCGATTTGTTTCATCGTTTCCCGGATGTGCGGTAGCATGGCCGAGCGGGTAAAACCCACGGCCAGAGAGTCTTCGTCGCTGATCAATACTGCGACATGCCGATGCGGGCCGAGGCCTTCGACCTGCTGGAGCTGGCCGGCTTCAAGGGTTTCCCCCAGGGCGCTGAGGGAGCGGGAGGTTTCATGGATCCACGCGGCCATCAATTCCGGGTTCTCCATCCCCCATTGATCGAATTGGCTCTTGTCCTTGCTCTGCACTGAAAGCGCGAATTGCACGCCTTTGAAATGGCCAAAGGCAGCCAACCCCTGGTCTTCCTGAGGCAGCTCACTGTTCGCGGAGGCTTCGTCGATGCTTTGCGCCGTCTCCATCAGCAAACTCTCATACGAGCTGAAAATCGTGCGCGGCCGCGGCACGTCGGAGGTCAGGATTTCAAAGTTGCCGGATTTCCAGCGCAGCATTTCCATGAACCCCTCCTGCCCCGTCAGGTCGCCGGTCACGGCGTCGATGATCTCCCCACGTTGAAACCAAATCCTGCCGTGGCTGAAAGAGGTGGTGATTTTCAAAATCGCCGAGCTTTGGGTCAGGCATTCGAGCTGGACAATGTCGACGAGCGTCTTGCTCTGCACCCCGCGGAAGCCGCCCGCATCCTCGCGAGTGAGCAGTGAGTCGATGCAGTCGACAAAGTTGATGATCTCTTTGCCCGTCTTGGGTTTTTCGATGTAAACATCGATGCCCATCGCATACGCCCGGGCTCGGAACTGCTCGTCTTCCGCCCCCGTTATTACGACGACGCGCAACGAGGGGAATTTGCGGCGCACGATTGCCAGGACTTGAAAGCCGTCCATCTGCGGCATGCGCAGATCCACGAGGATCAGGTTGAACGGGCCGCTCTCAAGCAAGGCGAGCGCCCTGGGGCCGTTATCGGCGATATGGATTTCAGGCTTGCTTGGCAGACGGGCGAGAATCTCCTGATAAATTTCCAGGATATCCTGTTCGTCATCAAGGATGAGGATTTTTTGACTTGCGGCCATTGAAGGAAGGGGGGATCGCCTGACTTAGCGGGGATAGACGCTCCCCCTCAAAGTCAGCGAAGTCAACTGTGTTCGGAGTCGATGGCAAACACACGTCAAAAAAGCGGAGCTGGGGGCGAGTATTTAGTCGCTTTTAGTTACTGGCATCGCGTTTGCTTAGCCAACGCGGCGAAACTCCCCTAGCCAGAATGCTTAAGTTTTTTTCCAACCTCTTTCGTAAGCCTCCTCAACCACTCCAGCCGAAGACGCAGGTGCTCCTACAAGCTGCGAATCCCATGCCTTCAGGGCTAAGACCAGGCACCCCAACCGCTGTCAGCGCGCGCCCCATGGTCGCCGGTGTGCCCGTGGTTAAAGTCGAGACGGCTGACCTCTCTTTAGCTGCAATCCTCGCCCGGTTCCCTGCTGATTTGAAAGAAACCGTCGCAATTTTGCCCGATCCAAGCGTTTTGGTGACGCTACCCCTCTCGATTATCTTAAGGCAGTTGGCCGGCGGCTCGGTAAAGATGTCGTTGGCGAGTGTTTACAGACAGTCGCCTCCCGGCACTTTTTCAGTGGCCCCGCGCGTTGAGGAAAAGCGGATGGTGGAAGTGCCGCTGGGAGAGATCTTCAAACGGGTGAAGCCCGAGTTGTTAAAGCGCCGCGCGGATCAGCGCACGAATGATCTGGCTGAGGACGAGGGGCTGGATGTCTTTGGCGATCCGGAGAATCCCTTTGCGCTTTCGCCGACGCCGGCTCCCTCGACTCAAGCTGCGTTCGCCCGGCAAACACCCGCCCCGAAATTCGCCCCCAAGACTGCGCCAAGAGCCACGCCCGCCCCGGAGCTCGCTCCCGGGGTGCCCGAGATCAGGCTGGTTTCCCCGCAGGCTGCCACAGCCCCGCAGGCTGCCACAGCCCCGCAACGGGCGATTCCAGCGCCGCCGAAGGCCGGAACCTTGCAGCCGCCACCCGGGTTTGCACCGACTGCGGCACCAGCCCTGCCTTCAGCGCCGGCTGCGCCTGCATCCCCTGCTACACAGCAAGCTGCGGCTCCCTTGGTTTTGCTTTTGGCTGAGGTTTGTGCGAACTGGCCCAAGGAGATTCTCGCCGAGATTGCCGGTGCCAGTGAGTCAGGCGCAGTCTTGGCCGTGCCCTCTGCGGATGTGGCTGCGGGCTTGGCCAAGGGAAAGATTGTTTTCGGATGGGGCCAGATTCAAAGCTGGATTTCGCCGACCCTGGGGTCGGCTTCCCAAGTGGATCCTAGCGTGGATGTCGCCCTGCCGTTGCGCGTGGTGGCGCCTGCGTTCATGAAGTCCACCAAGGATGGCGGCGTGCGAAAACAGGCTGCCGTCGGGGATGACATCCCAGCTCTCTTTGAAGGCCGCGGCCCTAAGAAACCCGAGCCTGCAAGTCCTGAAGCGACGCCGGTTCCGGTCCCACCGGCGGCGCTCAAGCCTCCTGCGCCAGAACCGGTGGCGGCCCCTGCGCCGATTGTCGCGCCTGAGCCTGCGACCGAGCAGAAGCTCGAATTTAAGTTGCAGCCGCCGGCAGAAATGGAGGCTGCGCCTGAAGTGGTCGCTGCACCTGAAGCGGTCGCTGCACCTGAAGCGGTCGCGGCGCCTGACGTGGTCGCGGCGCCTGAAGCGGTCGCCACGCCTGCCAGGAAGCAGCAGCAGACCGTGGGCGAGATTTTCGGAAAGCCCGACAAGGAAAATTGGTCACCGGCGGATGTGGTGTCTAACATGCAAAGCCTGCCGCAGATAGCCGGCGCAGTGGTGGCGTTGGCCGAAGGCTTGGTGGTGGCGCACTGGCTGCCTGACTCGATGAAGGGGGATGTCGTGGCAGCTTTCCTGCCGCAGATATTCAGCCGACTCAATAATTACACCGCTGAGATGTGTCTGGGTGAAGTCGACGATTTACTGCTCACTACAAAGGATGCCCAATTTCAGATCTTTAGATTCGGCGTTATCTTCTTCGCGATTCTTGGCAAGCCCGGCGAAACATTGCCCACATACGAGCTAAAGGTGATTGCGGCCGAACTTGCCCGTCACATCCAGCAATAACTTTTTCCAGAACACGCATGGCAATTATCAATCAAGCTACCAAGGAGCTACAGGTAAAGATCGTCTATTACGGTCCAGCCAAAAGCGGCAAGACCACCAACCTCGAGCAGATTCATGGCAACGTGCAGGTGCCGAATCCTGAGGCGAAAGGTAAGATGACATCGCTCGCGACAAGCAGCGATCGGACTTTGTTTTTCGATTTTTTCCCCCTCGAAACCGTCGCTATCAAAGGGTTTAAAACCAAGTTCGCTCTCTTCACTGTGCCGGGGCAGGTCATCTATAATGCCACCCGCCAGATCGTATTGCGCGGTGTGGACGGGATCGTGTTCGTCGCCGACTCGCAGTATGACAAAATGGAGGAGAATATAGAGACGTTCAAGCACTTGGAGGACAACCTCAAGACCTTGAATCTAAAGCTCGAGGACATTCCCTACGTCATCCAATACAATAAGCGCGATATGCCAGATGTGGCGCCCATCGAGTATTTAGATTTTCTCTTGAATAACCGTGAGGTGCAGGTGCCCACGTTTGAGGCGGCGGCCTCCAAATGTGAGGGTGTATTTGATACACTCAACATGATTACCCGCATGTTGCTTCATAAATTCCTCAATGACGGCGGTCGTCGTCGTTAATTTTTTCCCGTCTCCGTAAATCTAGTTTGTAATCTATGAGCCAATTTCCATCGCTCAATCAGGAAGACATTGACCAGTTAGACTTGGTGTTGCGTGATCTCTTGAAAAAGAGTGAGGCAAACATTGCGCTGCTCGTCGAGAAGGCCGGATATCTTATTCATCAATGCGGGAATCCTGAACAGTTAGATACCACGACCTTCGCCACGCTCGGGTCGAACGCTTACAATGCTGTGCAGTTCATGGCCAGCCTCGTCAATGAGAGCAATTTCACGAGCATGTATCAGCAGGGCGAAAATTATAGCACGCTGATGCTTAATATTGATGAGAACTCGCTCCTGGTGATTGTATTCCCCACTCATCTAACGATCGGCTCGATGAAGTATTATGCCGGCCCGACTGTGAAGACCATCGCCGATCGGATTCAGCTCGCTACCTTGCGCGGAGATTCAGGGTTTGATCTGAGTGATATGGACGCGACTGACGTGCAGTCGTTGTTCCAGAAAAAGGACGAGGAGTAAGTCCCCCGCGGGGCGCCAGCGCCGGCCCGTCGCCCTGGCCTACCCTTGCGCTTGGGGCCCGCTCGCTTGCGTGGCCAGTATGCGCTCCACGTATTTGGCTAGCAGATCAAACTCGAGATTCACTCGGCTGCCCGCGCGGCGGCCTTGCAGGCTGGTGACGGAGTAAGTGTGCGGAATGATCCACGCCACAAAACTCGTGGCATTCACCTCAGCCACCGTCAGGCTGATACCGTCGATGGCGATGGAGCCTTTAAACGCCACATACCGCGCAAATTCCGCCGGCAATTCGATCTCCAAGCGGTAATCGGCTCCGCGTGCTTCAAAGCTGCGCACCGGGCTGGTGCAGTCGATATGGCCCTGGACGAAATGGCCGCCCAGTCGGCTGCCTACGGCCACGGCGCGCTCGAGGTTGACCACGGAGCCGGCCGTGAGGTCCCCGAGATTGGTGCGCTCCAGAGTTTCCCTGAGGAGATCAAAAACCAACTCGTCGCCAGCGTGCGCGCTGACGGTCAGGCAGCAGCCGTTGACGGCGACGCTGTCCCCGAGCTGGATCGCGCCGGGAATTTCACGGGCGCGCAACCGCAGTCGGGCACTGGAATCAGTCAGGGTGAGGGCGAGGACTTCGCCGCATTCTTCAATCAGGCCGGTAAACATAGAGGGGGTGACGGGGTGACGGGGTGACAGGGTGGCAGGGTGGCAGGGTGGCAGGGTGGGACATGGCGCAGGTGCGTCCCTTCACTTCTGTAACCCTTTCAAACTCTGTGATCTCTGTGTTCTTTGCGGTTTCATTTCCGGGTTTAGGTTAATGAAAGGGCGAGATGAACACGCGCATGACGTTGACGCGGCCCCCGGGGAAATACCAACGTTTCTGGAATTCGAAGCTGCGCTGGGCGTGGAGATAATCGACCCAGGCGGGTTTATCGGGATAATTCGGATCATAGACCGTAAACCGGATGTCGCCGTTGGTCCGGCGTGTCATGGCATAGACGATCACGACATGGTTCATGTGAGGGAACCGGGTCATATAAATGGCGCGCAAACGTTTGTACTCGACTGAGGTGGCCAGCCACTCCGCCGCCTGTGCCTGGCCGGCCCGCAGATGGCCCATGAGCATCCGCCAGTTGCCCACCCGGAAATAGCTCGGCAGCCAGTTGCCGAGGTTCTCTTTGAGCAGCCCCTCGTAGGCGATCGAAAAACTGTGCAGATCCCCATACCCAGGGATCTCGATCGGCGCCCCCGGGCCCCGGCTCCAGACTGGGATCCGGCAGATCTGGAGGATACGCTGGCGATATTGTTCCCGGGAGAGCCTGGGTTTTTCCGGGGCAAAGCGCGCGAATTGCGCAAATTGTATGACGGCCCTGGAAAGCACAAAGCAGCGATGACTGTATTCCGCAGGCTTGTCCCGGTGGGCGATGTGGAGGACGCCTTGTTCGTCGACGCCGTAGGAGAAAACGGTGTCATTTGAAAACGCGAAGGTGTCGCGGTGCAGTTCGAAGTCGCGTGCCGAAGCGTGCGCGCTGAGCAGGGCGCAAAGGGCGATCGCAACGCTTCGGATAACGGTTCGGAGATGGATAGTCGCCACGGTCTCCACATCGCCGGTTAATTGTGAGCCTGTCAATCGCGCCGACAACGTTTACAACGGCACCCGATTCGCATGGATGAAATCCTCATTACCTCATTTGGCCGGGCGCGCTTTGTCGCCTTGGAGAGCGTGCGCGAGGGGGCGTTGTGGCGGGAAAACTTTTTGAGCCTGGTCAAAGACCACCGTTATTATGAGCTGGTGGATGCCACGCTGGGGGAGAAGTTCGAGTTTCGTTATCTTATGCTCGAAGATCATGCCGGGGTGGGGCGCGCCATTCAGCCTTTGTTCTTTGTGGACCAGGATTTATTGGCGACCGCTCCCAAGCTGCTTCGCGCTGTCGTCCGCAAGGTGCGCGCTGTGTTTCCCAGGTTCCTGCAGCTCCGGATGCTGATGGCTGGCTGCGCCGCCGGCGAGGGGCATCCACCCGGAGACGCTCAAAATTGGGCCTGGTCGATTTCGGCAGGGGCCGAGGCGCTTTGCAGGTGGCGAAAAAAGGGGGCGCCCGCTTGATTATTTGGAAGGATTGGCCGGCGGCCTATCGCGAGTTTTGCGACGCCATCACGCGGGCCCCGGGTTTTGTGCGGGTGCCGAGCATGCCCGGGACGCTGTTGAGCCTGGATTACGCGGGGTTTGAGGACTACATGAGCCGCCAACTCAGCCACGCCATGCGCAAGAATTTGCGGCGTAAATTCAAGGCGACCAAGGGGGATTCGCTAACGATGACAGTCGTCAACAATGTAGATGACACAGCTGAAGAGGTGCATGCGCTTTATACGCAAGTGTTCGAGCGCTCGCCGCTGAAGTTCGAACGCCTGACCAAGGAGTTCCTCCAGCAGTTAGGCGAGCGTATGCCGGATCGGGCCCGGTTTTTTCTGTGGCGCTGGGAAGGTCGACTGGTGGCGTGCAGTATCTGTCTGGTCCACGACGGCTCACTGTATGATGAATATCTGGGTCTGGATTATTCGGTGGCGTTAAAGCTGCACCTTTATTTTGTCACCATGCGGGATGTGTTGATCTGGGCGATGGAAAACGGGATCCGGACCTATCGCAGCACGCCGCTCAACTATCATCCCAAGCTCCACCTGGGCTTTGACCTGGCGCCTCTGGATCTCTACGTGGCAGGAACTTCCGACGCTGTGCATGCGGTGATCCGGCGGGTATTGCCTTGGATCCAGCCCACCCGCTCGGAGCCCGCGCTGCGGGAGTTCGCCAACGCGCATGAGATGGACTAAAGCCGGAATATATCCATAGCTGAACGCCGCTGAACGCAGGCGTTGAAGAGGTTGTTAGTAAGCTAAAATCGTGAACTGCAATGGCTTTAAAAAGCGTCTGTGTTATTCGGCGAATCTATATTCAGAAATCAGGCTGTGCTTCCATTCTCCGCGCCTCTTCGCCTTGCGTTTAGGCATTTTAACGCAGAGACGCAGAGTTTGCGGGAGGGACGATTCTTGGGGGGGCTCTGTCGGCGCCGTTCGGCTATTTGAGGTGGCCTGAAAATATCAGGAACCCGAAACAGACAGCATGCACGGTGAGGACGATGTTCAGCGCGCGCAAGGCCGGGCCTGAACCCCAGAGTTTGTGCTGTTTATTCCAGCGCGCAAACCAGTCGTATCCGGAAGGTAAAGTGGCGTGGTAAAGTCCGTAAATGAGGTATTGGAGCTGGCTGCCATGCCAGAGCCCCATGAGGCCGAAAGTTAGGAAAAGGCCGATGTAAGAAGCTGTATATTTACCCTTAAACCATTTGCCTTTTGCCGCCGTCAAAAGGAACCGCATATATACGTGGTCCCGGAGCCAGTAAGAGAGCGTGATATGCCAGCGATTCCAGAAGTCGCGAATGTTCGGGGCAAGAAACGGGAGCTGAAAATTCTCAGGGGTGCGTACGCCGAAAAGGTAACTGGTTCCAATGGCAAACGCGCTGTAGCCCGCAAAATCAAAGAACAGATAGAGGCTATACGAATACATATAGCCAAAGCTGTGCAGCGGGCTGCTCCCAAATATCATCCGGTCCACCCAATGCGTTTTGATCAGCGCAGCGAGGATGAATTTATATAGGAATCCGCGAAATATCCGCTGCACAGCTTCGTCCAGATCAATGAGAAATTCATGCCGGGTCCGCTGTCGATTCCAGTCCTGGCTAAAGCGCCGATACCGATCGATCGGGCCTTCTGAGATCGTCGGGAAAAAGAAGAGATACGCCGCGTATTGAATCGGGCTGAGGGATTTGATCACACCGTCGTGAATACTGAAAATCACGTCGATCGCCCGGAAGCTGACATATGAGATGCCGAGAAATCCAAAGGCGTTGTCGGGCGAAAATGTCGGGAGAAATTTCGCGACGGCCATTGGCAGGGCCACATAGAAAAGCGCGCGTGATTTGAACCGCAGCAGTGCGAAGGCCAGGGCGGCTTGGTACCCGAGAAAAGCCAGGGCGATCCACCATTCGCGCAGCTGGACGCCGGGCCGGATCGGCAATTCATTGCTGAAATGAATGAGGGTGGCGGCCGCGCTCGCAAACAACGCCCTGCTCAGCGCACATCCAATTCACAAAAGTGTCGAGATTCGAGAGTGTGATGACCACGCCCTTGGGCTCGCCTGTGCTGCCAGACGTAAACAAAATGTAAAATGGATCCCGGGCGTCCACCCGCTTCAACCGCACCTCGCGGCGTTCCCCGGTAAGCGCCCGGATCCGTGCCGACGTGAGCACCTGCAGATCATAGAGCGCGAGCTCCAGGTTGGAACTGACTTAATCGCTCTCGGCAATTTGAGCGAGAACCGCGAGGATTTTCTCTGTGGCGGCGGCGGAGGATGCGGGAGGCATAAGCAGGAGGATAGCCTGAGAGATTCTGGGCGCAAACGGCAGCTCTTTCTTCCTGCGCCCGAACCGCAGAGAGCATTTAGCCGCAGAGAACGCAAAGGCCACAAAGATTTTAAATTAAGATATACTTTGTGTTCTCTGTGGCCTTTGCCGCTTTCATCGCCGGTGGCGAACCGCAGAGAGCATTTAGCCACAGAGAACGCAGAGATGGCAAAGATTTGAAGTCCAGAGATACTTTGCGTTCTCTGTGGCCTTTGCGGCTTTCATCGCCGGCGCTGAACCGCAGAGAACGCAAAGAACGCAGAGATTAGAAATCCAGAGTCCCTTTGTGATTTTTGTGTTCTATGCGGCTATCATTGCCGGGGCTGAAGCGGTCGTGAAAAAAATCATCGAGCGCCTTATCGTAAAACAACCAGCCTTCCCCGCTCAGATGATCGAGGAAATCAACCATGAACGAGTTGTCAGCTTCATGGTCGCGGAAATCGGCCAATGGGATTTGGTATTTGGCCGCGAGGGCATTCATTCGGGCCATATAGGCCAAGCGCGAGTCGTTCGAGATGCCATAGACCTCCAGGCGGACATCCTCGACGGGCATACTGAGGAAAAGAGGCGCGGCGTGGAGCTCCTTCAGCGTGCGCATGAGCAGCTCGATGTCGGTCCATTCCCGGGCGCGATCCATCGTCTGCATAAATGAGCCGTCCTTGGAGGCCCTGGGCAGGTTGCGTCTTTTAACCTCATTGGTTTTGGCCTGGACGGCGGTGCTTTTGGCGATCTTGGCGGCGGGCTACATCGCGCTTGAGCTCCGGGCTGAGTTCGCGGCTGAACGCCAATTCATTGGCCTGCAACTCGGAGAAGTTGCCCTCGTAAAACGTGGGGTCAAAGATTTCCGTGAAGAACCAGCCGGGCGAAATCGAAAACGCCACCTTATGCCCCTCGATCCCCGGGCCGACCGCCGCGACCTTCTGCAGGATGCCCAGGGAGGTGGTGCCGGGTTTGCCCACCGGGAACACGCGAAAGCCGCTGGGATAATCCTGGAAGAATTGCGAGGCGTTATTGGGCATCTCCTTGACCAGCTCGGAGCTGCCGTAAAGGACCAGCAGATCGCGTTGCGCAAAGGCCTGATTCTGCAGCGCCACGCCCTGAAGTTTTTCGGCAGTAAACTCCGGCGCAAGCGCATGAATATACTGGGCTTCGAGCCGGTCACACCAAAGCACAGTCGCGCCCAGCCCCGTCAGCGCCACGCCCAGCGCAATCACGCTGGCCATCAAATGGGGGCCGCGCACGATGAGGCCCTTTCGACGGCTGGAGGGGCAGCTGGAGGGGCTCCTGCTGCGGGGGCTCGACGGATTTCAAGGAATGACGGGGACGGCCGAATGACTGGGGCGAAGGCCGTGCGCTGCCGACTCAGAGTCGGGACACCAGGAGTTCGCGCTGGAAGATGAGCTCCTTGGGCAACCGATCGTGGAGCGTCAGGAAAAGCTCCGTCTGCGAAATCAGCTCGCGATGCCATTCGGCGGGATCGATGCACATGCAGGATTCGAAGCGTTCCCGGGAGAAATCCAGCCCGGTCCAGTCAAACTCCTCATAGCGCGGCATCCAACCGATTTGAGTCTCGCGGGCTTTTGCGCGGCCGTGACAGCGATCGATGATCCAGCGCAGGACCCGGAAGTTTTCGCCAAAGCCGGGCCAGATGAAAAGATCGTCGGCGTCTTTGCGGAACCAGTTAGCGTGAAAGATGCGTGGGGGATCCGTGAGATCGCGGCGGATGCCCAACCAATGGTTGAAATAATCGCCCATATTATAGCCGCAAAAAGGCAGCATAGCCATCGGGTCGCGGCGGACCTGGCCGACGGTGCCGGCGGCTGCGGCAGTCATTTCGGAGCCCATGGTGGCGCCCAGATACACCCCATGAATCCAGTTAAAAGACTGGCAAATCAGCGGCATCGTCGTCGCCCGTCGGCCCCCGAATATAATGGCGCTAATGGGCACCCCGGCCGGGTCCTGGGCTTCCGCCGCCAGCACCGGATTATTGGCCATGGGCGACGTGAACCGGCTGTTGGGGTGCGCCGCCTTTTCCTTGGAGTCCGGGGACCAGGGGTTGCCCTGCCAATCGAGGGTGCCGGGCGGCGCGGGCTCATCCTTGCCCTCCCACCAGACCCCGCCATCGGGAGTCAGCGCCACGTTGGTGTAAATCGTGTCCTTGGCGATGGTTTTCATCGCATTGGGGTTGGACTTGTAATTCGTGCCCGGGGCCACTCCGAAATAGCCCGCCTCGGGATTGATCGCGTAAAGTTTGCCGTCCGCGCCGGGCTTCATCCACGCAATGTCATCCCCGATCGTCGTGATCTTCCAGCCTTCGAATGCCGAGGGCGGAATGAGCATCGCAAAGTTGGTTTTGCCGCAGGCGCTCGGGAATGCCGCCGCCACGAACGTCTTCTCGCCCGCCGGCGATTCCACGCAAAGCACGAGCATGTGCTCGGCCATCCAGCCCTGATTGCGGCCCAAATAACTGCCCACCCGCAGGGCCAGACATTTCTTGCCCAGCAACACGTTGCCGCCGTAACCCGAGCCGAGCGAGATAATGGTATTATCCTGAGGGAAATGGCAGATGAACCGGCGCTCGGGGTTACAATCCAGCACGCTATGGATGCCGCGATTAAAGTCGTCGCCGTCGCCGAGCGCGCGCAGCGCTACCTCGCCCATGCGCGACATGATGCGCATATTGAGGACGACATAAATGGAGTCGGTGATTTCCACGCCGACCTTGGTTAAAGGCGAACCCGGAGGGCCCATCAAATAAGGCACCACGTAGAGAGTGCGCCCCTTCATCGCGCCCTGAAGCATGCCGTAGAGCTTCTCATACATCTCCTTCGGCGCGGCCCAATGGTTGGTGGGTCCGGCTTCATCCCGGCCCGGCGTGCAAATAAAAGTGCATTGCTCGACGCGCGCGACGTCATTGGGATTCGAGCGGTGATAATAACAACCCGGCAGCGTCTCCTGATTGAGTTTCAGGAGCACGCCTTGCGCGACCGCTTCGCCCAACAAATGCTCCTTCTCGGCGTCCGAACCATCGCACCAAAAAATTTGATCCGGGGAAGCGATAGCCGCCACACCTTCCACCCAATCCACCAGCGTCCGGTTGCTGGGCGTCGCGAGCCCAAATGAGATTCCTTTAAGCATAAGTGATCAGAATGCTTCAATGCGCTCCTGAGATCAAGGCAAGCAGTCGAGCCAGCGGTTTGTCAGGGGCAGCCCTGAACTGAATTTTAGGGTATTTCAGCCCCAGGCCCACGCGAATTGCCAGTTTGCTCCGTAACATCAAAGAGGTTACTAAAAGTATGAGCATGCGCACGACATCGAGTTTCAGCGATTATCAGCCTCTGGGACATATTGGACGGATTCCAATCCACATCACCACGGTCATCTGCGCCCTGTGCGTCTTGGGCATGCTGCTCGGGGTCATACTCGGCTCCGCCAATGCCATGATCCCGGGGTTGGTTTTCTATACGGAAGAGTTCTATTTTAAGGGCTGGATTTGGCAGCCGTTTACCAGCGTCTTCCTCGGCGCACCGACTTTCTTTTTCCTCATGGGCGTCATGTGGCTGTATTCGTCCGGCAGAGAGGTGGAGCGTTATCTCGGTAGAATCCAATTCCTCAAATTCGTTGTCCTCTGTCTCCTCATCGTTCCCCTGACCCTTGGGGCTTGGCGTTTGGCGGGCGTTTCCGGGGTCCATGCCGGCACTCTCGATCTCCTGATCGCCATGTTCGTGGCTTTCGCCACGCTCTATCCGAATATGGAGTATTTCGGGTGGGTACCGCTCAAATACGTCGCCTTCGCGTGCTTTGGCATTGCGTGCCTGAATTATTTTCCAAATCGCGATTGGCAGGGCCTCAGCGTCCTTGTCACTGAGGGCGCCTTCTCCTTCGGCTTTATTCGGTATCTGCAACACGGCGGCTCCACCGAGTTTGCCGACTTCAATGGGTTCATAGGGTTCAAGTCGCTCAAGGAAAAGCTCTTCGGCCCGCGCCGCAACTTCCGGGTGTTGCCCGATCCTCCGCGCACCGAGTACGGCTACCTAGGCTCCAAAGGAAGTGCCCTCGCCGCGATCGATCCGCTATTGGAAAAGATTTCCAAGTCGGGCTTGGCCAGTTTGACCCGGAAAGAGCGGGCGGAGCTTGAAAAGGCGCGCGAAGCCTTACTCAAAAACGAATCGATGCCGCCCTGAGTTCGTGCAGGATCGATCAGTTAGCCGCAAAGACCGCAAAGACCGCAGAGATCGCAGCGACTGGAAATCCAGAGATTCTTTGTGGTCTCTGTGTTTCTCTGCGGTTTTCATTTCCGGATGAACGGGTGGACCGAGGGGCACATCGTAACCACTCCCATCCGCCGCTTCAACCTGCGCACCCCCGACGCAATAGCGGCGCTGCAAGCAGTTTGGATTGTGCCACGGCGTATTAATGTAAAACGCCATGGGGTGGCTCGTAGCTCAGACGCGCGGCTCTGAGATAAGCCAATAAAACGGTCCGGCGCGATTCGTCGAGTTTCGCGCGGCCCGCCATTTTATCCACCACCTTTTCCCATTCCGGGAGTGAATATCTCTGAATGGGATCAGCCTGATGACAACTAATGCAGGGGCCGGCAAAAATTTTACGTCCTTCATTGAGCTTCTCAAAGGAAACGCCACCGGCAGAGCCCAGCATCGCGGGAGTCACTGCCGGCGCCACCACCCCCTCAGAACTCCCAAGCATGGCGCAACCGGCGAGCATGCAAAAGAGCGTGGAGCAAACGACGGTGACAGCTAATTTCATGGGTAACTGGCGCATATCTTGGCGATCCTGCCCCGGTTAAAAGTGGAACCCCGTGATCAAACGGATTTGGGCATCGGCCTCCCCCTCGACATCAGTCGCCTGAAAGAGCGCGGTAAGGGTGAGATAAACCCGGCCACAACGCAGCGAAGCGTTCGGGCCGGCCCAAAGCACGGAATCTCCCGCCTTCTTCCAGTTGGGAATCCCGACTTCGTGGAGCACCTCGGCACCCACAGAAAACTTCTTATTTAAGTCGTAGCTAACACCCAAGGACTGCGCGAATTCGCCATTGATCTCTTCGTGTAAATCTTCGCCTTCCCACGCGGCCTCGATCACCGCGTTGTAAGCGAAGGTCAAGGCCCCGACATTTTTCTGGAGCAACAACTTACCCTCAAGCTCAACGGATTTCGCGCCCACCACAACCTCTCCGTACACTGCCGACCCCAAAAAGTCGGTGGTCGGGTTGCTGAGGTTCCAGACCAATTCCGCGCCCGAATGCTGGTAACGCGCCTTGTGCCCGTCGGGATCCTGCCGATTATATTGCCAATCAAAAAGGTAGAGCCCCAATTGGACGTGATCGGTGAGGCCAATTTCCACCTCGTGCCGGAACTGAAAGACGTCTTCATCGCTGCCTTTGGAAACCCGGCTATGCTTCCAAGTCGCCCAGTTTTCGAGTTCGACGCTGCCTTTTGCTGCCGTGGTGGTTTCGTAAGTGTAAGAAAAGCGGCGATCACTGGCCACTGCGGGGAGGCTCAGCGAAACGAGAATCGAAGTGAGGGCGAGGACGAGGGAAAGAGAAGGGGTAAGCATGAGATGAGGTCTAGTTGATACTGAGACTCAGTCTTAATAAGGGCCTCCGTCTCCGGTCAACTTTTTTTCTGTGCCGTTTCTCCGAGCGCTCCGTCGCGCCCCATGCCCAGCCGTGTGCTGCGGCACCCGCCTGCATCGAGGCCTCATCCCTCATCCTTCATAATTTCCCCCTACGCTACTGTGCCGAAATAGCGATCCCCAGCGTCGCCCAAGCCGGGCACGATATAAGCCTGGGCATTGAGCTCCGGATCAATGGCGGCCGTAAAGATAGGCACATCGGGATGCGCCTCCCGCAACTGCGCGAGCCCTGGAGGGCAGCTCACCAGGCACACAAATCGGATGCTCCGCGCCCCGTGCGCCTTGAGCTGGTCGATAGCCGCCGTGGCGCTCCAGCCCGTGGCCAGCATCGGATCCACCACCAGCACTTCCGCGTCCGCCAAATTAGAGGGGGCTTTAAAATAATAACTTTCGGGGCGCCGCGTCTGTTCATTTCGATACATGCCGATATGAGCGACGCTGACATCTGGCACCAAACGTAACATACCCTCCAGCATTCCCAGACCGGCCCGTAAAATGGGCGCGACGATCAAAGGCTTGGCCAGCACACGCCCCTCGTGCTCGGCAAGCGGGGTTTGAATCCGCTCAGGCCTGACCCCCAGCTCGCGGGTCGCTTCAAACAGCATCAGGACCGCCAATTCCCCCACTCGCGCCCGAAAATGTTCCGACCCGGTTTTCGCCGCACGCAGCTCGGTGAGCTTGATCTGCGCGAGCGGATGATTGACCACGGTGACCCCGGCGGGAGACTGGATTTGCATGACGCGGATTTAGGACAGGCCACGCCCTCTTTGACCACCAAAACGCGCAGAGAGCAGAGCGCAGAGCGGGCCGGAGCGGATGGACACAGTGGACACAGTGGACACAGTGGACACAGTGGACGCAGTGGACAGGGCCAGCGGGGCCAGCGGGAGCGAGAGTGGGGGGTGGCGGCGCCCCGGAAGTCTTTCTCCTCCTCCGCGCCTCTGCGGTACAAAAACGCGACCTGGATTTGCATCCAGGTCGCGCCTCAAATCTTCTTAACTGCTGCTTGGGATCGCTTAGTAGCGACGGTCGCCGCGGTCCTGGCCGCCACGTCCACCACCACCACCGCCGCCGCGTCCGCCACGGTCTTGGCCGCCACGTCCACCGCCGCCGCCGCCATATCCGCCGCCACCACCACCGCCGCCGTATCCACCGCCGCCGAAGTCACGGCGTCCGCCGCCGCCACCACCGCCGCCGCTGCGTTCTTCACGCGGACGCGCTTCGTTAACGGTAAGAGGCCGGCCTTCGAAAGGCTTGCCGTGGAGTTGCTCAATGGCTGCGTGCGCGTCGGAATCGCTCGACATCGTGACGAACGCGAATCCGCGGGATTTACCTGTGAACTTGTCCTGGACGAGCATCACTTCGTTGACCGTACCGGCCGTGGCGAAGAGGTCCTGGAGATCGGGCTCAGTGGTATTGAACGGAAGGTTCCCCACGTAGAGTTTGGTGCCCATGTCAGCTTGTTTCTTTCTTATCTTCTTTCTGCTCAGCGAGGTCTTCGG
>JAYTYG010000057.1:0-1658 GCA_043742585.1 Spartobacteria bacterium | reverse complement strand
TCGTGCGCAAACATGCCAGGGAGCGCTTCGGCTACGCTAAGATGGTTGATGAATACGAAGCGCTCTACCGCTCGCTGCTGCGGTAAGAGGCTGGATGTTACTTGTTAGAGCGGTTGCTAATAATGGTTTCCGTATTATTGGCCCGGAGGGCCTGTGGAAATTAGCCGGTGGCGCCAGCCACCGGAATGAATCAGGAAAGCGCATCCGCCCTGAAAGGGCGGCGGAGTTCCGGCGCACCCTCCGGGGCGCAGCCGATTGTTGCGTAGCGTCCGGTGGCTTGCGCCACCGGCTAATTTCCAGTTGTCCCTCCGGGACGCAGCGGCCTGCCAGCCGGAAACGATTTTTGGCAGATGCCTATTGCTGTTTTACGGGCCGCTCAGCGGTGGCTGAGTTTGGGATAGTCGCCAAAGGTCGCCAGCCGGATGCCGGACTCGCGAATGAAGGTCGCGATTTTCGGATCAGTGAGGGTGGCGACCTCAGCCTCGCGCTCGGCGAGGTAAACGGACTGGAAATCAGGCGAACGATACCCTGGGTGGCATGACACCTCCGTCCATCCGGGCAGGACTTCCTCCCCTAGAATGGTCAGGAGAAACGGGACGCCGACATACTTCAATTCCGTGACCATCCACTCCCACTGCGCGTAAAACCCACCCACGAAACGAACCCGCCCATCGTCACGCAGGGGAATACCGAGCGGCGCAATCAATTCGCTGAAGATGGGCAGCATGCCCGGTTGCCGATGGGCGTGGCGGTGGGAGTCAACGTGAGTCGGCAGCCGACCCATCAGGCGCTCGAACTCATCGAGTTGCCGACAATACTCTTCGCGAACCGCCTCGTGGTTGCCGAGATCGAATTCCCGCTCGTCCTCACCCCATACATCGAAGTGCAGGCCTATTCCCAACCCGAGATGTTCTCGGGACAAAGCTACGGCCTCCTCCACCGCACGGCCATAGACCATCAGGCTCGTGCTGGTCACGACACCCTTGGTGTGGGATTCGACGATGCCTCGGTTGATTCCCACGGAAGCGCCGAAGTCGTCTGCGTTGATAACTAGATACTTTTCCATGTGCGTTCTCAGCTTCAAATGCCGGCTCTGCTGCAAAGGCTTTCCATTACTTTTTCGGCGGCGAAATATTCCACAGCAATTTCGAGGGCAGCGCGGCGGTGGTCGGGGTAGTCGCTCTCGATGGCATCCACGGCCTGGAGGACATCCTCTTGCGTGCGGAAAGAGAAGAGACCGCGCCCGGTCGGGAGCATGTTGCCGAAGCCGGTGTCTTGATTGATCACCGGCCGCCCGGCGGCTAGGTAACAGCAACTGCGGTCGCTGAACCATCCGCTGCGCAGCCGGATGTTTTGCTCCTTGGCGACGGTGAACTCTCCGCGCGAGGTGCTGATGTAACGCTGATAGGCTTGATAGTCGCGCGACACTTCCAATGAGTCGATAAGCTGCCATCGGTGCGCGGCAAACAAATCGCGGTCTTCCTTGGGGAGACCGGCGGCAATTTCGAATCCCAGCGCGCGATGGCGCGGCAACTCAAGCAGTTTCAAAAATTCCGGGCGCTTGCTCCAGGAATAGGTTTCACCCTTCCAGACGATGTCGTTGCCCTTGTTATTCCACGTTGCGACGGTGGTGTAAGCGGAACCGGGCGACTCATCCC
>JAYTYG010000056.1:0-1883 GCA_043742585.1 Spartobacteria bacterium | reverse complement strand
GAAGGCAGAACTACATTTCGCCCCAAAGGCACTACAAATCTCAAGATTTACTCAGAGAGGTAAGCCTCGATGAGAAACTCGGGTTAGATGCGTAAGCCCCAGCCCCCCAGCCCCTCCCCAGCCCGCGCGCAGCTCTGGTTAGGAATTAGGAATGCTCACGATTCGGAGACCGCTCGCGCCGTTAAGCCCGCAGGCTTCTCATCCTTCAAAACTCCACGGCGCTCGCGCCTAACTTGAAGCGCGGGTTCTGCGACATAAACCGCGCCGGGCTTTGATAAACCAGCCGGTCAATGGTCTCTGCCGAATGTCCGCGTCGGCGCATTTCGAGAGCCGTTTTAGGCACCGCCAACGGATCGCTCCGGCCCCAATCGCAAGCGCTGTTGAGCCAGATATTCTGCTTTCCGTAGAGCTCATACATGTCCACGGCCCGCGCAGGCGTGGTCTTCGACTCGGGATACAGCGTGATCCCAGCCCAGAACCCGGCATCGAGCACCATCTCAATGGTATGCTCTTCACAATGATCAATAATCACGCGCCCCGGCTGGATCCGCGAATCAGCTTTCAACACGTCCAGGATCAGCCGGGTGCCCTTGTGCTTGTCCTCAAGGTGCGGCGTATGCACCAGAATCAGCTGCTCGTGCGCCGCCGCCAAATCAATGTGCCGCTCCAAAATCTGCAGCTCATTGCGGGTATTCTTATTCAGCCCAATCTCCCCGATCCCCAACACATTCGGCCGATCCAAAAACTGCGGAATCATCCCCAGCACCTCGCCCGCCAGCGCCATGTCCTCGGACTCTTTCGGGTTGATGCAAAGCCAGCAATAATGCGGCAATCCGAACCGGGCCGCCCGCTTCGGCTCATAGTCGGTTAATTGACAAAAATAATCGAAAAAGCCCTCCACTCCGTTCCGATCGAACCCGGCCCAAAAAGCGGGTTCACAGACAGCGGCGCAACCTGCGAGGACCATGGCCTCATAGTCATCAGTTGTGCGACTGACCATATGACCGTGCGGTTCAATATAACGCATTGGAATAAAAAGTTAGTGCGTTGAAAGACCGGGCCAGGCACCGCAAGCGCCTTTTCCGGGAGCCTTGTCGATGGGCTCGATTGTGGGATCGCTCAGCGACATCAGCACCGCCCGGGCTTTCTGCGGCCCGGCACTCGACAACTCTTGGAGCGCCCCCTTAAACGCAGCCAGCCGGAAATCAGCGTCTCCCGAGGCGCGCTCGACGCGGTCCAGGAACGCCCCCAAGTCAATGAGCTTGGAACGCGCATCCATAAAGTAGAGATCGAGAACTTCCTGCTGGGTCATAAAAAAGAGGGGCAGTGAGAGCGAACGTGGCGGCTGGGACAGCGAATACCGCATGAAATACCGCGCAAAATAGCGGCCCGGCGCCCGAAGCAGCCCGGGGAAATCACTCCCGGGCTGCCCCTGAAACGCAGGGCGCTTAAGCGGCAAAGAACAGAAGCTTACTTTTCTTCAGGCGCAAAGTCTTTGTGCCCCTTTTCCTTCTGCTCGGACATTTTCTCGAGCACCTTCTTCGCATCGTCCGGCTTATCCGCTTTCACTGCGGCTTCGAGGTCATCGATGGATTTCGCAAACCCATCGAGCTGTTCCTTATACTTCGCCAGGAACGCCGGCTTGTCAGCCGCTGGCACATCCTTGCTTTTGATCGGGTCCAACTTCTTGGACTCATCGACGTTCTTTTTCATCTTGGCCAGGAGCCCAAGATTTTCCACCTTTTTCGTGGCATCCGCCAGTTGGCGTTTGAGAGTGCGCAGACTCTTATTCATCGCCGACATTTCTTTGGACAGCGGCGTATCTTCATCAGCGGCAACAGCCAGGTTCAAACCAAGGGCGAGTGAGGCGGCAACAGTCAGTA
>JAYTYG010000055.1:0-2993 GCA_043742585.1 Spartobacteria bacterium | reverse complement strand
CGAGGGGTGTTTTCGCGTCCTCGGCGGAAGCGGCCAGCCCGCCTATCAGGAGCGCCAGTAAAAGGAGCTTCTTCACACCTGTTCGCCGACTAGGCGGGTGACTTTGATACCGAAGCTTTCTTCCACCACGACGACTTCGCCCATGGCGATCAGCTTTTCGTTCACATACAGGCCCACAGGATCGTTGGCGCGTTGAGTGAGTTGGATGATGGCGCCGGGCGCCAACTCCAGCACGTCTCTCATCGAAAGTTGGCAGGAGCCCAAGCGGACCGTGAGTTGGACCCGGACATCCAGGACAGTGTTTAGGCGTTGATCGCCGAGGAGGTTCTCCATGGAGCTTATTCTTTGTGCGTGCGCTTTACGATTTCAACGGCGATGTAGCCGTTCTGGATGCCGGTCGTGCCGACGTATTCTTCGCTGGCCGACAGTCGGAGATGGGTCTGGTTGATGATCTCTTTGGGTAACTCCAATACGTCGCCTTCCGCCAGTGTGAGGATTTCCCGGAGCGAAATTTCCCGCACATCCCATTCCGCCACGATGGGCACTGAGATTTCGGCGTATGGGGCGCGCCATTGGATTTGTTTGGGCACCGCTTCGTCGCTGCGCTGGCGCTTGGCGTGCATTTTTTTCACGATCTCTTCGATCATCGTGAATGGGATTCCTAGGTGCAGTAGCTCCGTCATTTCCCCGATCTGCACGCTGACTCGCATGATGACGAACACGGCGTCCGGGGCTGAGGTTTGAAGAAAGCGGCCTGTGGTTTCGTGCCCGAGGCTCTGGACCTCAAATTTGGTGTCGGGCTCGGACCAAAGGTTGGCCCATTCGGCGAGAATGAGCTTGGTGACGTCTTCGAGCAGGGTGACCTCGATTTCGGTGAGGTTGCGCTCGGTGCTGGCGATCCTGCCTTTGCCGCCCAGGAGCCGGTCGGCCATGGTCAGGCTCAAGGGCAGGCTGAGATTGAGGATGCCGACGCCCCGCAACGGCTCCATGTTAAACAGAGTCAGATGGGTGGGGTTGCCCAGCGACTCGCAAAAGTCCGTAAACGTCGAGCAACTGAAGTCATCGACCTTGAGCAGACATTCCATCCGGAAAAAGGTGGAGAGTCGGGCCGCCAGATGATGGATGAGGCGCTCGTGCAGCGCGCTGAGTTGGCGCAAATCTGAGGCGCTCAGAAAACCCGGGCTGCGGAAGTTGTAAGGCAGGATCTTGGAGAGGTTGATGTCCTTGATCTTGCTCCCGTGCATGTTGAATACAACGGGCGCGGGCGCTGCTGCGGCTGCCGGGGCGGACTCGGTTGTGGGCGTGGACGCTGCTTCGGGCACGGCGTCGGCCGCAGGCTCCGTGGCCGCTGGGGGCTCCGTGGCCGCTGGGGGCGTCGGGGCCGGATCCACCGGTGGATCGCTGGGCGCAGCGGGCGTGTCAGAGGGCTCGCTCATTGGATGACGAACTCGCTGAAATAGATCTGATCGATGAGATCACTTTTCAGGGCCTCGTTGAAGTTGGCCATCAAATCATTCCGAATCACATTCTTTGCGCCAGCTTGTTCCAAGTCCGCTAGGCTGCGCGATCCTAGGACTCCGCCCGCCACATCCAGGAGCTGCTTTTTATTTTCTTCAATGACAGTCTTTAATTCCGCGTTGGCGCTATACACCGTGAAGCTTGTCTTTAAATACCTAGTTCCCATTGATCCTGCTAAGTTCACGACGATGTTTTCAAAGTCGTAGGTGGTTTTTCCCCCGGTTTCGCCGCCCTTGCCTTTCTCTTCCTTACCTTTGGGTTTCTCCTTCTCTCCGTGGCCTTTTTCTTTTTCCTTCGGCTTCTCCTTTTCCTTCCCCTTTTCCGCCGGTTTCTCCGCATGTTCCGCCGCCTTTTCGCCATGCGCCGGAGCCGCGCCACTGGCGCCCTCCTCGCCCGCTGGCTGTGCGGCGGCCTGGATCTTTGGGATGATCACGAATTTGGCCATGGCGAAGGAGATCGCGGGCATGAGGACCACCATGGCGATTACCGGGGGCCAGGGGCTGGCAGCTTTGGCGGGCGCGGCACCTTCCGCGCCGGCGGCGGGCTTGGATTCGGGTTCGGTAGACATGGGGAGGGGGATCTATAGCAGGGCGGGGGCGGCGGCTTAGCGAGTCAAACCTACTCGATTAGCGCTTGAGATTGATGACTTCCTCCAGCATGCCGTCGGTGACCGTGATGACGCGTGAGCCGGCTTGAAAGCTGCGTTGCGTGATGATCATGTCGGCGAACTGTTGGCTTAAGTCGACGTTGGAAAGCTCCAGCGTGCCCACCTGCATGCGGCCCAGTCCATTCGTCCCGGCGGCGTTATTCGCCGCGCTGAGCGTGCTCCCTCCGACGGGGCCTGCGGCATCGAATCCGCCGTAGAGATTATTGCCCTGCCGGGTCAAGGCGTTGGGATCTCTGAAGTTTTGCAGCAGCACCTGGCCGCGGGTGAATGTCTCGCCGTTAGTGAGACCGATGATGACGTTGCCCAGCGGATCGATGGTGAACGATTTCATCGCGGGCGCACCGGCGGCAACTTGTGCGTCGGTGAAAGTGCCGCCGGTGCTGTTGGTGAGGGTGGTGCCGACGGCGAGGGTGAAGTTGATTTGAATATCGCCCACGGCTGCGGGAGCGACGGCCGTCTTGGTGAAGGTGAGGGTGCCGCCGACATCGGTGGCGTCATAGGTGGCAGAGCCATCTGCCAAACCCTGGACCCGGAACCCTTCCTGGGTGACGAGAAAGCCGCGGTCATCGATCCTGAAATCACCCGAACGCGACACGTATTCGCTGTTGTTGACGGTGTCTTTGACACGGAAAAAACCGTTCCCTGTGATGGAGAGATCCGAGTTGGACCCGGTGCTGGTGAGTGTGCCTTGGGAGAAATCCGAGGACACGCCCAGCAGATTGACGCCGGTGCCGAGCTGGAGGGAGTCCGCGTTTGAGCCGACGCCGCTGGGAGCGGACGGGGTGGCTTGCTGGAGGATGTTGCTGAA
>JAYTYG010000054.1:0-2704 GCA_043742585.1 Spartobacteria bacterium | reverse complement strand
TCTGCGGCGCGCTTTATTTGAGGGTCATCAGATAGGCAAACAGGTCGCTCACTTGGGCGCTCGTGAGCGTGTCCAGCAAACCTTCCGGCATGATGCCGCGGCGCAGAAACTTCGTCCCGCTGATGTCCGTGCGCGCGATGCGCTGATCCTCCGCGCCCGGCAGTCGCATGACCACTGCGTCCTTGTCCTCGCGCACAAAGAAGCCTTCCCGGATCCCGCCGTCTTTCATCGTCACGCGGAACACATGATACCCGCTCTCCATGGCCGCGTTGGGAGTGATGAGGCGGCGTAGAAGCGCTTCTTTGCCCATGGCTCCGGCGCCGCTGATATTCGGCCCGATCTGGCCGCCCTTGCCGTTGATGGGATGGCAGGCCAGGCAAAGAGTCGACACCACTTGTCCGCGCGCGGGATCGCCAGGTTGATTGGCCAGCGCCCGGTATTTATCAAACTTAGCATTGAGCGCCAGCGCTTCCTTCTTGGAGAGAATGGGCGGCAGATCGCTGGCCTTGCCGATGCGCGCACCGGGCTTCAGGCTCCCCCAATTACTTCCAGTATTTGTGGCGCTGCTGAAGACGAGGCCCTCAGGTTTTTCCTCCCCAAACCCGCGATCGAAGTCGCGCTGGATCTCCGCAGTGGAGCGCGCCTTGTTCCAAATCCGGTATTCGGCAAAGGAACCTTTGGTGCCCTCGCCGTCTTTGGCCCAAGCGACACGGATGTTCTGCAACGCACCGGGCTGAGCCTTGGAAGCAGTGGCATCCAGATCACCATCAATATAGAGGCTCCAGACGCCCTGCGCGTTGCGCACAGCGGCCACATGAGTCCAAACCTCCGGGAGCAGTGACTTGCGGGCCACCACCAGATCCTCGCCCGCGTTCACGCGCAGTTTGGTTTGGAAAAAGTTGATGCTGAGCGCGCCGGGGATGCCCGCAAGCCCATCCTCATTGTTGATTTCTTTGGCGAGGTTCACCCAGGCCTCGATCGTCAGAGCGCCGTCGAGAGTCACCCCGGCTTCCGCCCATGCGTTTTTGGATCCATCGAGTTTCAGGACGGGCCGGAACAAATTTCCGAGGCCATCGACGAGCCGCACCAGCTCGACATCTTGGGCGCCGAGCACCGCCTCCAGACGATCCAACACCGAGAGGTCGATCTCAGCCGCTGGAATCGTTTTGTGATTGAGCGCGGCGACGATGGCTGCCGCTCCGGTTTTTTTTGCGCTGAGCTTTTCCAACGCGGCCGCGCGCTCGGCGGGAGCCATTTTGGAATACAGCCCGAGCACCTTCTGGGGCGCATCTGCGGCGCGCGCAAAGCAGAGCGCATTCAGCGCCTCCTGACGCAGCGCGGGAGTGGTGACGAAAAGCCGTTCCAAAAAGGCACTCTGATCGCTGCCGATCTCGGCCAACGCCTTCAGCGCCGCCTTTTTCTTTTCCAACGAGACGCCGGGTTGCCCCAGGATTTTGACTAACGTCGGCTCCGCAGCCATCAGACGGAAAGCGGACGCCAGGCGGAGCCCGAGCTCCTGAGCAGCAGCATCGCCCTTGAACAGCGCCTCCGCCGAAGGCTCCAAAAGGAGGCTCACTTTCGCGGCGTCCAGACGGGTGCGGATCCGCAGCAGCGCATCCAGAGTGGACGTGCTTGTCACCGGTTTGGAAAGCAGCGCAGACAAGGCCTTGCCAACGGCGGGATCTTCGGGGAACTGCGCGAGCCGCAGAACTTCATCGTCGCCCGGAGCGCGTTCGAGTCGAGGCAGGAGCGAGGCCACGATTGCGGCGCTGCTTTTCGGATCAAGGCTGAGGCTGGCCAGAAGCAGGCTTTCAATCGGCAGCGCGGCCGCCGCCGGAGATTTAAGGAATGCAGCGACCGTATCGGGATGCGGCTCGAGGAACAGCCGGACCAGGTACCGCTGAAACTCCCGGTCATACGCTGCGCCGATTTTGATCGGCGCATTGTCCTGGGAGGAATTCCCCATCGGCCCGGCCAAAGGCGCCTCGACGCATCTGAGCAGCGAGGCCATGGCACTAAACGCCTCGGCAGAATCGGGCTTGGCGCCGTTCTGCAGGCTGGTTTCGAGCTGTTGCCGATAAATCTTGATCAACTCCGCCCGCACCTCGGGATCAGTCTCGCGCGTGAGCGCGCCAAGTTGCGCGCCGTTTTGCCCGGTAGCGAACGCCTTTAGCAGCTCAGGCGTCGCCCCAATGGCTCGCACCGCTTCGCGCCGCAGATTCCGATTTTTCGCCGCAAAAAGCGGGGTCAGCAGAGCCGGATCGAGCCCGTTGGTTTCCTGCAAAACCCACAATGCCTGAATGCGCTTGGCGTCCGTAGCCGCCGAGTCTGCCACAAGTTTGCGCAGCTTTAGATTCAAGCCCGCGCCGCCCCGGTCGGCGAGTGCCTGCCAGCTCAAATGCGCCTGGCATATGGGAGCCATGCCCAGTTTGGCGATCAACGCATCGTCGCTCAACGTCGTCAGGTCCACCACCGGCAGCGGCGCCATCGTTTTGGAACGAACCCGCCAGATCCGGCCGCGGGTTTTGTCGCGGTCGGGATGTTTACGGGGCACTTCATTGTGAGAAATCACGCGGTTATACCAGTCGACGATGTAGAGACAGCCGTCCGGCCCCATCGAGATCGCCACCGGCCGAAACATCGGATCGTTGGAGGTGACAAAGTCAGGCAGCGCCTGGAGCCGCCACTGGGTGCCGTCCCGGAT